>NZ_JADEWA010000711.1:0-1636 GCF_015207865.1 Dolichospermum sp. LEGE 00246 | reverse complement strand
GGAGGAGGCAGGGGAAGTAGGGGAAGTAGGGGAAGTAGGGGAAGTAGGGGAAGTAAGGGAAGTAAGGGAAGAAATATTAATTTTGCCTGTTCCCTCTTCCCTGTTTCCTCTTCCCTGACAAATAACAACTGACAAATAACAACTAACCAATTATGACGCTGGAAGGGTACAATAAATGCCGATTGTCTTGCAAAATTTGAAAGTTTCATGATCTCTAGTAACGACTTTCGACCTGGTGTTTCAATTGTATTAGATGGTTCGGTTTGGCGCGTGGTAGATTTCCTTCACGTTAAGCCAGGCAAGGGTTCTGCCTTCGTGCGGACAACACTGAAAAACGTCCAAACTGGCAAACAGTTAGAAAAAACTTTTCGGGCTGGAGAAAGCGTTCCCCAGGCAACTTTGGAAAAAGTGACGATGCAACATACCTATAAAGAAGGCGATGAGTTTATCTTTATGGATATGGAAACCTATGAGGAAGGTAGATTAACTTCAGCGCAAATTGGCGATCGCGTCAAGTACCTCAAAGATGGTATGGAAGTTAACGTGATTCGCTGGGGCGAACAAGTCCTAGAAGTAGAACTACCTAATTCCGTAGTTTTGGAAATTGTGCAAACAGATCCCGGTGTCAAAGGTGATACTGCTACAGGTGGTACTAAACCCGCAATCCTGGAAACTGGGGCAACTATCATGGTTCCTTTGTTTATTGCCCAAGGGGAACGGATTAAGATTGATACCAGAGAAGATAAGTATTTAGGCAGGGAATAATTTTCCTATTTTTTTGATACCAATTTGGAATAGTGAGGAATACAGCAAAAGTCAGCAATTAGGAGTCAGCGTCAGGAGTAAAACCCTGTTGTGGCATAAGTTTAATTCATGTCAATTGAGTTCTTAATTACCTGGAAAGTTGCCATAAAATCCAAAATCTAAAATCCTTCGACTGAGCGAAGTCGAAGTCCAAAATCTAAAATTGGTACTCATGATTTCAATCCCTTTTTTATAGAGGGATTAAATCCCTGCCTTACTTAGAATTTTAATTTAACAGTTAGGTCGAGGTAAAATAATTGTGACATTAGACTTTAATGAAATCCGTCAGCTATTAGTAACTATTGCCCAAACAGATATTGCGGAAGTTACCCTCAAAAATAATGAATTTGAGCTAACAGTCCGAAAAGCTGTCAGTTTTAGCAATAATGCTCCAGGAACAGTTAGTGGTGTGGTGAGTGCTGGTGTAACCCAGTTGGTATCTACAGCCTTACCAAGTTCCACTGAGGGGGCTGTAACCAATAAAGTTGTTGATAATTCAGTCGCACAAGCTCCTCATTCTTCTTCACCAATTAATCAAAAATTAGTTGAAGTACCATCACCAATGGTAGGGACATTTTACCGTTCCCCAGCCCCAGGAGAAGCAGCGTTTGTGGAGGTAGGCGATCGCGTCAAAGCTGGTCAAAGTGTCTGTATCATTGAAGCCATGAAGCTCATGAACGAAATTGAAGCCGAAGTCTCTGGACAAGTGATGGAAATTTTAGTTCAAAATGGTGAACCAGTAGAATATGGTCAGCCTTTAATGAGAATTAACCCTGATTAAGTATTAAATGGGGAACAGGGAAAAGGGGAAGTAGGGGAGTAGGGGGAGTTG
>NZ_JADEWA010000710.1:0-1666 GCF_015207865.1 Dolichospermum sp. LEGE 00246 | reverse complement strand
ATAGTATCGTTGCATTTGTACCTCAATCTCACCAGGGTAAGTTTGCATCATCTATCAGTTCATCCATCTACCCCTCTAGTGTATAGCTATCATTGGCAGTATTACACCTTATTTAATCCACGATCCTAAGTTAATATTCAGAGTTTCCGCATTGCTGTAGGTAATACTTCCAGCCATATCTAAACCAGTTACATTGGTGCTGGTTAATATGCCTGTATTATCGTTGGTATCACTAGCATCATTAACAGTGATGGTATCAGTCCCCGCATCCCCACTAATTGTTAATGAAGCAGCAATATTATCTACTGTGTTGCTGTCGTTGCCAACTGTGATGGTATCGTCTTCTGTACCCGAATTTACTGTTGTTGCACCACTGATGGTCTTAATGCGGACTGTATCAGCACCTGCATTAGTATTCAGATTGGTTTGTCCAGTCTGGGTACTGTTAATGGTGAAGTTGTCTGCACCTGAACCTAAGTTGATATTCAGAATTTCCCCATTGCTGTAGGTAATACTTCCAGCCATATCTAAACCAGTCACATTGGTGTTAGTTAATATGCCTGTATTATCGTTGGTATCACTAGCATCATTAACAGTGATGGTATCAGTCCCCGCATCCCCACTAATTGTTAATGAAGCAGCAATATTATCTACTGTGTTGCTGTCGTTATAAATCTGGATATTATCGTCTTCTGTACCTGAACTCACTGTTGTTGCGGCATTAATAGACTTGATGCGAATACTATCTTGTCCAGCAACAGTATCAATGTTAGTCGTAGCGCGAGTTGCATTGACTATTAGGTTATCATTACCATCGCCACTGTTAACTGATAATATACCACTCGCGTCATTAATCGTTACCGTATCTGCACCTGCATTAGTATTCAGATTGGTTTGATTTGTGTGAGTGCTGTTAATGGTGAAGTTGTCTGCACCTGAACCTAAGTTAATATTCAGAATTTCCCCATTGCTGTAGATAATACTTCCAGCCATATCTAAACCAGTCACACTGGTGTTAGTTAATATGCCTGTATTATCGTTGGTATCACTAGCATCATTAACAGTGATGGTATCAGTTCCCGCATCTCCACTAACTGTTAATGAAGCAGCAATATTATCTACTGTGTTGCTGTCGTTATAAATCTGGATATTATCGTCTTCTGTACCTGTGGAAACGTTGGTTGCACCAGTAATAGTCTTAATGCGGACTGTATCAGCGCCCGCATTAGTATTCAAGTTGGTTTGATTTGTGTGGGTGCTGTTAATGGTGAAGTTGTCTGCACCTGAACCTAAGTTGATATTCAGAGTTTCCGCATTGCTGTAGGTAATACTTCCAGCCATATCTAAACCAGTTACATTGGTGCTGGTTAATATGCCTGTATTATCGTTGGTATCACTAGCATCATTAACAGTGATGGTATCAGTCCCCGCATCCCCACTAATTGTTAATGAAGCAGCAATATTATCTACTGTGTTGCTGTCGTTATAAATCTGGATATTATCGTCTTCTGTACCTGAACTCACTGTTGTCGCGGCATTAATAGACTTGATGCGAATGCTATCTTGTCCAGCAACAGTATTAATGTTAGTTGTAGCGTGAGTTGCATTGACCGTTAGGTTATCATTACCATCGCCACTGTTAACTGATAATATACCACTCGCGTCA
>NZ_JADEWA010000709.1:0-1670 GCF_015207865.1 Dolichospermum sp. LEGE 00246 | reverse complement strand
GTTACTATCTTAGTAGTATTTACCCAGATTTGATTGGTTTCTAATGATAGTGATTTATTGAAAATTGAAGAATTAAGTTTAGAAAATTGGTTACAGGCATAAGTTTTGTAGGTATTTAATTAGAAGAACTCAATGCCAAGAAATAAATCCCCGACTTCTCTAAGTAGTCAAGGATCTGGGTATTAAGTGTTTTTAGTTGAGCTACTTAATGCAAACCACAAGTGCTAGAGATTGACTGGTTGCTTATTTTTGTTAGGTTGGGAATCACTACCACTGTTAACAGGTTGTGTTGCTAAAAAAGCCTCTTTACCTGTAATCAAGCGAGAGCGCCGATTTCGAGTAATATAATTCCATGCCCACTGAATTACTACTACTAGTTTAGTGTCAAACTCAATTAAGAAATAGATGTGAATTACTAGCCAAAATACCCAAGCAATGAAACCTGTGAGTTTGATGAAGCCTAAATCTACAACGGCTAAATTTTGCCCAATCATTGCCAAACTACCTACATCATTGTATTTAAATTCTGGCAAAGTACGACCTTGAAGCCGTCGTTTGATGAGTTTACCTACATACTCTCCTTGTTGTTTGGCTACGGGGGCAACACCCGGTAAGGGTTTACCATTTTGATGGGAGAAATTAGCTAGATCTCCAATTACGAAAATGTTTTTATAATCCTTGATAGTCAAGTCAGGTTCTACAACTACTCTGGCAGAGAAATCGCACTCTACATCTGTGCGTTCTGCAAGGATTTTCCCCAAAGCCGAACCTTGCACACCTGCTGCCCACAAAATAGTTTTTGAGGGAATTTCTGTCAATTCACCGTTTTGCTTGAAAGTAACAATGTCATTTTCAATATTTGTGACTCTGGTTTGAGTATGTATAATCACACCCAATTTTTGTAAAGATTCTATTGCTACTTTCGATAATTCTGGGGCAATGTGTGGGAGAATGCGATCGCCTCCTTGCAATAGTAAAATTTTCGTTTCTGCGGTGTCAATGTTACGAAAATCTTCTTTGAGAGTTTGGTATGCTAACTCTGCGATCGCACCTGACAATTCTACACCAGTCGGACCTCCCCCCACAATCACAAAAGTTAACAAAGCCCGACGCTTTGCCGGATCACTTTCTTTTTCTGCGGCTTCAAATGCTGAAAATATCTGCCGACGCATTTCTATCGCATCTTCCACAGTTTTCAAGCCAGGGGCAATTTCTTTCCAATTATCCTTACCAAAATAGGAATGATTAGCACCAGTGGCTAGAATTAATGTATCATAATGTACGGATTCATCACCAAAAATAACTCGTTGCGCTTTGGGATCAATATTATTTACTTCTCCTAACAACACCTTTGTATTCTTACTTTTGCTGAATACAGATCGTAGTGGTGCAGAAATATCCGAAGGTGATAGGGTACCTGTGGCAACTTGATATAAAAGCGGCTGAAATAGGTGGAAATTACGTTTATCAATGAGAGTAACATTTACCTTCGCGTTCGCAAGAGCCTTGGCTGCATACAGTCCACCAAAGCCACCACCAACGATAACAATCTCATGTGGTGCATTCTTCTCATTGGGAACAACCATAAACAATATTTCCTTTTGTTAAGAGTCATGTAACCTTTCTTAACAAATATGTAACAATATTATAATATATTTTGCCGTCTATTT
>NZ_JADEWA010000105.1:0-13661 GCF_015207865.1 Dolichospermum sp. LEGE 00246 | reverse complement strand
ATTATTAAATCATATAAAATGAATCTAAAAACAACTTAAATTCTATGAAATATCTGCCTATTGGAATGTTGGGAAAGGTTAAGAAAGTATTAAAACAGCCAGTCATTATTTCTAGTGCGATCGCCACAATTTTCACCATGGGAATTCAGAAACTGCAAATGTTGGAAACCCTGGAGTTGAGAGTCTATGACCAGATGGTACAGATGCGTCCTGATCCTGGTCCAGATAAGCGTCTGTTAATTGTCACTGTCACTGAACAGGATCTGAAAAAATGGAATTGGCCTTTACCAGGGGAAGTTCTCGACCGACTTTTAGGCAAACTGGAAGAATATCAACCCCGCGCCATTGGGTTAGATATTTTTCGTGACTTACCTATACAACCAGGGCATGAAAAACTACTACAACGCTTGCAAGAAAGTGATATCATCGTTCCTATCTGTAAACACACTGATGGCAAAAATCCTGGCATCGCCTCCCCACAAGGAACAAAACCAGAACAAGCAGGATTTAGCGATATTGTCGAAGATACCGACAGTTCGATTCGGCGTAATCTCATATCAGTTGGTGTAGATCAGTCCGATAGTTGTCAAAGCCCCTATTCCTTGAGTTGGCAGTTAGCCCTCAAATATTTGCAAGTTGGAGGTATTCAGCCACAATTAACCCCCAACAAAGAACTGCAACTGCGGAGTGTGGTCTTGAAACCCCTGCGACCTGACTCTGGCGGTTATGAAAATGCAGATACTCAAGGCTACCAAATTCTCCTCAATTACCGTTCTCACCGTCAGATTGCCCGCCAAGTTACTGTCACAGACGTACTTTTAGGTAAAGTGAAACCCGATCTAGTTAAAGACCGTATTGTCTTAATTGGTTCTACCGCACCGAGCTTAAAAGATGTTTTTAATACACCATTTACTACAGGAAAAAGTGATAATACTGGGAAGATGACAGGTGTAGAGATTCATGCTCAAATTATTAGTCAAATTCTCAGTGCGGTTTTGAACAACGAACGCCTGTTTTGGTTTTTACCAGGGTGGGCGGAAGTGATATGGATAGGAGGATGGTCTGTAGTTGGGGGATTTTTAGCCTGGCGCATTCGACATCCATTCGGCTTAGGACTGGCAGAGATTACATCAATAGCCGTCTTATTTGGGACTAGTTTTGTCATTTTTACACAAGCTGGATGGTTTCCAATAGTTTCTCCAGCCCTAGGTTTAGTCTTTACAGGCTTTGGTGTCCTTGCTTATAGTGCCTATGACAGCGAGCGAGAACGAGTTAAAATAGGGGAACTGTTGAAAGAGCAAGAAAAGTTAATTGCTGCGGCGCAACGTATAAATCAGACACCAGTGATTAATCCTCCTAATCCTATCGGGCAAAAACTGGGAGTCAACACTGTCATCAAGAACCGTTACAAAATTATTAGCAGTTTAGGTGGGGGAGGATGTAGTAATACTTACTTGGCGCAGGACATTCAACGCCCCGGCAGTCCCCAGTGTGTAGTGAAACAGATGCGTCCCGTTGGTCAAGATACAACATATCTAGATACTTTCAGGCGGTTATTTGAGAATGAAGCAAATATTCTCGAAACTTTGGGTAAAATGGGTAAAAACCCACAAATACCATACCTACTTGCCTTTTTGGAAGAAAACCAGCAGTTTTTTTTAGTGCAAGAATTTATCCCCGGTGATTCTTTAGCGCAAGAGTTAGTACCTTCTGTACCTCGCTCGCGTTCTGAAGTTATTAATATACTCCAGGAAGTTTTGCAGGTCATGGTTTTTATTCATAGCTATGGTGTGATTCATCGAGATATTAAACCTAGTAACTTGATGAGGCGAGCTACGGATGCACATATTGTTTTAATTGATTTTGGTGCTGTAAAACAGGTTCAACCCCAATACCAAGAAAATCAAACTATTTTCGCTGGTACTTTTAGTTATGCTCCCCCTGAACAAATAAACGGTATGCCTAGATTCAATAGTGATATTTTTTCCTTGGGTATTATTGGCATACAAGCTTTTACCGGGGTAAATCCCAAAATTTTTCGAAGAGATGCTACTACTGGTGTAGTCATCATTCCTATCACCTCTGACACTGGCAAACAGGCATGGCAATATTGGTGGGAAGTAGGAGCGACTCCCCAGGAATTGTACACAGTTATCAATAAAATGGTGCATCTAGACTTTACCCAAAGATACCAGTCAGCTATGGAAGTGCTGGAGATTATCCAGGACTTAAGCCGGATTGGATAGCCATTTTTATTCAGTTGTCAGCCTAATTTCTGTAGTTTCTGAAACTAAATTGCGGCTAGGCTTTGGTACCAGGACTTACGCAACTGGCACATTGGTAGGGTGCGTCAGATATCAACAATCTGTTTATTTGCAGGATTTATGCAGTCTGACGCACCCTACAACAGATTTTTGGTGTGACACTTGCGTAAGTCCTAGGTACTTTGATCAAGAAAAATGATGCATCGTACCATCAGGAGCTAAATTCATAGCTGTGTTGTAATCTTCATTAGCTTTTTGCTGATTACCAAGTTCTTGATATGTTTGACTGCGGCAAAAATAAAAGAAAGCATTCCGAGGATGTATGCGAATAGCTTGTGTATAATCCTCTAATGCGCCTCGTAAATCGCCTAATTTATGTCGGCGAAATTTAGCTCTTTCTGTATAAAGTTCAACACAATCAGGATAAAGGGAGATAGCATTCTGGAAATTTACCGTCGCTCCCTCGATATCTCCCTGAGCAAAACAGGTGTTAGCTTGTTCAATATATCGGTTGATATCTAGTATTTGTTTAGGGTTGAGGTCTTGATAATTGCTATTCACTTGTTGAGAGGTTCTATCTTGATAGGTGGCTAAAGAGGGATCTTTTTTTAGTTTAACCACATTTGCTGTCATCGTCAGTTTTAGTTTTAGGAAGCACAGCAATTTGACACTTCCTGGTCTAAGGGAACACCAAAAAATAAATTACCCAATTTTGTGGGATGGGCAGGATGCCCATCCTTGATGATTAGCGGGCTTTTTGCCCCGCACCACAAGAAATTTTTGGGTATTTTTTTAATTGGAAGTCGCTAAAACACCTAAAAATTTTTGAGATTTTTACGTGTCAATTTCGAGGGTTTCAGCAAATCTTCTTACAATAGTGGCTCGTTTGCTACCGCGTCTAGGCCAACTGATTTCAAAAAGTCCGTCCAAGATTGCTGCACGTCAGGATCATCGGGATATTGACGGCGTAAATTAGCCAGAATACTGAGAGAATTCTCCCAAAATCCATGCATTGTATAAATTAAAACCTGATCTAATGGTTGGGTTGTTTGCTGTATCTGGTCAGCAATGGTTTCGTCCTGCACTCGTCGAATTTTACCGTTGATGGTTTTGGGGAAAACATGAGGATCAAAAGGGTAAATTAAGGTCCAAGTATATTCTTTGCCTATTTTTAATGGTGGTTGATCTTTAGGTATACTTACACTCACAATGCCTTTTTTTCCATGTGTAAAAGTTGTTTCATATAGGGGTTCAGTCGTTGTATCATCCGCTTCCTGCAAAACGAACTTCAGTTTTCGTTTATTTTGAGGAGATTCAGGAATGTAGAAAAAGAATGTGGGATGTTCTACTGTTGTGAGTTGTACTGCTTCCTCTGAAGGTCTCAGAGCAAAAGTATTAACATTAGGATCAATATCTCTCGTTGCAGCAGTGTTTGTTCTAAGTGGTTTACTTCTTGAAACAAAAACAAAAGGACTACGATCAGCAATGTAACTATTTACATTCCTAATTGCTGTTTTAGCATACCGATCATCAGGACGTATTTCCAGTGCTTTCTGGAAATATCTTAAAGCTCTCGTATAGTTTCTCTGCATAGTTGATTGATAACCACGCAACATATATTCTTTATAAGCAGAGCTTTTTTGTGCGATTTGCACAACCGGCTCTACTGCCAAAACCTTCGTCTGATTGACAAAACCTGAAGGCAAACATACTAGACTAGTAAGCAAACAACCTGTCCAAAATCGAAGTTTTATAGTATACATATTTACCTTTATTAAAAGATTGTTATGGATAACATAAATATTGCTGCTTATGGCAGTTGCACTTTTGTTGTCTCCATACTAAGTATAATACATAATTTTTTGTGTTGATGTTCCTACTATTTTACAGCAGTTTGATATCAAACCCGCCACAAAAGTAAATTGTAGAATGCAGTCTGGCTCTGGTTTTTATCTTGTCTGTTTGTGGCACGATTGATTCCAATTTGCTGTAATGGCGATCGCTCCTCTTTCTCCTACTGTCTACCACCATGAACAACTTTTATGGATTACGCCACGCTATTCAGCAAACCCTAATTAAATGACATACACCGTAAAACGGACTAAATTATCCTGACCAAACTGTAATAAATCATCATTCATTAGACGATATTGCACACCAGGACTCAAAGCAGTTCCGTTCAAAGACGTACCATTTGTACTCTTCATGTCAAGAATCATGTAGCTCTTTTGCACCCAATCCCAAGTGACTCGTGCATGACTACGAGAAATTATTCCGTCATCAGGGATGCCAGTTAGGTCAATTGCTGGGAAAGTATTCATTTTTTGACTGCGACGACCAATAACACCTGTTTCCCCGGACCATTCAAATACCCTACCTGAATAGTGAATGAGTTTTAGGAGTGATAATTTTCGGGAAACTTTTATTATGAAGTTCTTATCTTCTGATCCGTTCTGAACTATTGTCTTTTCTTCACTTGAGTTATTTTCTTCTCCTGTTGTTATAGGTTCTGGTGGCTTAACTACATTACCCAAAGAAGTTTTACACCAAGGGCAGAACTTAGCATTATTAGGTAGCGCTTTGTTAAAATATTCGCAGATAGGATTACGGCAGCGATTTGCAGTCATAGTTGTCTATATTATCAGGTATGGGTTGTAAAGGAACAAGATTTACTTTACTAAGTAAACACTGACCCTCACGAGTAGTTAATATCTCAGCAAAGCTAGAGCCAGCAGGTGAGCGATTAGTGTCTTTAGGGTAGACCACAAATACAGAATATCCTTAGTTACACTATATACACCGTAAAACGGACTAAATTATCCTGACCAAACTGTAATAAATCACCATTCATTAGACGATATTGTACACCAGGACTCAAAGCAGTTCCGTTCAAAGACGTACCATTGGTACTCATTTCCACAATCATGTAGCTATTTTGCGCCCAATCCCAAGTCACTCGTGCATGACGACGAGAAATTATTCTCTCGTCGGTGATGCCCGTTAGGTCAATTTCTGGGGGAATATTCATATTTTGACTGCGACGACCAATAACACCTTCTTCCCCAGACCATTGAAATTCCCTACCTGAAGAGTGAATGAGTTTGAGTAGTGGTAATCTGGGAGCCAGTGGGGGAGGATAAACTGCCGATATGGGTGTTACCGGTGGACGTAGCTGATAGTTGGTTGAATCATCAACGGGAGGTTGGTAGGTTAGTTGGGGTGTAATGGGTCGTGCTGGCTGAATCTGTTGTGGTGAGGGAATAGGTTGTTGTGGAATCGGTTGTTGTGGCGTAGGTCGTGATGGAATGGGGTTATTTGATGTTGGTGTAGGCGTAACTACATTACCCAAAGGAGTGTTACACCAAGGGCAGAACTTAGCATTATTAGGTAGCGTTTTATTAAAATATTCGCACTTAGGATTAAAACAGCGATTTGCAGTCATAGTTGTATATATTATCAGGTATGGGTTGTAAAGGAACAAGATTTACTTTACTAAGTAAACACTGACCCTCACGAGTAGTTAATATCTCAGCAAAGCTAGAACCAGCAGGTGAGCGAGTAGTGTCTTTAGGGTAAACTACAAATATGGGATATCCCAAAGGGTAACTTTTGAAAGTGTTTACATCAAAAAAATAGCGGTCATGCTTGCATAGATCAGAGGTTTGGTTATCTGAGGGTTTGATGGGAAGATGATCGCGCTTTTGAAATAAAGGTTGAATGGCTGGTTTGTTACCATCTACTATCGCTAATGGATAACCTGTACATTGTCCCTTGATTTTACTAATAATGCCGAAACTAATCATACCATTGGTTTCCTGTCGAAATTTGTTTTGGGTTTTGGCCGTCTCTAATCGAGTGACTTTATTGTCAAAGAATTCTTGCCCTTCAGGTTCATCTTTCAAGACTATTTCTTTAAATTTACTGATAGCTTCCGGTTCAAGTGGGGCATAAAGTATAATTTTTGAATTTGGGAGATTCCTATTAATTTGCTGCCAATTTGTACTTCTTCCTGTATAAATATCACGTAATTGGTCAAGGGTTATTTGTCCGTCAAGCATATCTGCAAAATTGTTCTTTCTATCATCAAATTTAACATAAACCATTAACCCATCATAAGCAATAATTTTTTTCTCTAGTTGATCCGATAGATTATTGGTTAAACTTGTAATGGCAAAGTATTTTTTCCCTTGCTCCAGATTTTCTAAATTTAATGAAGCTACAGGAACATATTTAAAAATCGTTCCGGCTCCTGGTTTGGGATTAGTCAATAAAGTTTCTAAAGTGATAACATCTTTAAATGGATATTTTAGAATAAAAGTCCATGTACCCGGATTTACGCCTATATACTCAAATTCCCCTGTAGGTACACTATCGACATCTGAGAAATTTCGCCGCAGTTTAGACCATTGTAAATATTTACGATGATCATCACCTGGATTAGATTGACGGAGACAAAAATAATAAAAAATACCTCCAGCCAGTAATATAAAAGGTAGGATTAACAACCAAATTGACCATTTTTTAAAGCCTGGCTTTGCTCGTTCATCTTCCGACAATAGAGGTAAATGATTTTCCTGACCTTCTTTAGGCAATCGCATGAGTGCTTGACGAGCAGCTTCCGCATTACTAAAAGGAGTGCTTAAACCAATTAATTGTTCAATAAACTGCTTTAGATAAATATCTGTAGTAGACCATTGTTGATTGTCTTTAGGGTCTAGAGGTTGATTAGAAGCATAATCTGATGTCCGTCCTGCTAATAAATAAAATGCGACTAATCCTAATGATTCTAAATCTTTTTCCTGTTGAGCCGGCGCAGGTTGGGCAATAGCTGGAGGAATGAACAAGTTTTCCCAGATAGCTAAATCACAAAGATATATATAAAATTGTTGATTACTAATGGGTTTAATTAACACACTATCTAAATTTATATTGCCGTGACCTATGCCTTGTTTGACTTGATTAGAGGGAAAACGTATTTTTTGGCTGTGGAGAAATTCAAGAGTTTGTAGTGTCTGATTCAGGATTTCTCTGACTTGAGAGGCTGTCATTTTGCCATTGTGTTTGAGATATTGGCTTAATGTTTGGGATGCTTCTATTCTTTGGCTGATTAAATAACAGCGCTCTCCTTTTTCATCAGCAATAGCTTCACGAGTGTTAACTAACCGGAAATTTTGAATTCTGCTATCCGCTAATTGTATTCCTCCTACACGTTGGAATATTTGTTTACGTTCCAGAGTTTCTTGTTCATTAAAACAACGATTGGGGAGGATATATTCTTTAATTTCTATGGGCTGTTTATCCCTAATTTGAACACCTGAGTATATGCGTCCATAACCTCGGACTCCTAAGTAATTAGTTACTTGATAAGTACCAAAATTACCTTTAATTGTCACTTGCTCAGATAAGGTAGCTGGAAAACCACACTCTAGACAGAATTTAGCACCTTTAAGTTCCTGGGCTGTTTGGAAAGGGCGATCGCAACTTAAAGGGTTATTGTTTGAACAAGAGTATTCTCGATAAGAAAACGCAAATGAGGGCATATACAAAAATTTTCACAATTATATTGATTTGAAATAGATAAACTAAATCATAACTTATATCCGACACTGAAGTAAAAGCCTTCATCTTGGGCATTTTTACCCCGATCATCTAAGTTAATTAACGGGACTCCATAATCTAACCGTATATTCAAATTAGGTATGAGTTGCCATAAAACTCCTATTCCTGTACCCGCTAAAAAGGTTTGTCTTTGTAAACGGTTGGGGTTATCATTTGTATTCCAGACATATCCTAAATCAACAAATGGCGCAATTTTGATTAATGGATTTCCACTTTCATCTTTGTGTATTGTTAGTTGGTTTTCTAGTACAAATCTTACTCCGTTGTCACCTGCACGGGCATTTTGCCGATAACCACGCACTGACTGACCTCCACCAATTACAAATTGTTGTGAGGGTAATAAACCATTGGGGGTAAGTTGTATGTCTGTTTGGGCAATTAACAGATAGTCATTACTGACACGCTGTACTCGTTGTATCTGTCCTAACCAACTGAAAAATTGACCATCGGGAATAGGATCAGCGTTTTTAGTGGCATCGAATACGTCAATACCAAGACTGAATAAAGAACGTAAAGACCATGCACCTTGTGTATCCCGTGCTAAATATTCTTGTCCGAATTTAAGCACACGGGTGCGGCTGTTACCTTTGTCATCTGGTCCAAAACCAAAGCCTGTCGGACCGGCAAAGGTAAAGGTTTGACCATCTTGGACAGTAAACCCTAATGATAAAGCCAATTCTTGCCGGAGCGATCGCACTAAAGGCTGACGAAAATTAATTTCATATAGTTGGGACTCACCCTGAATATTAAAAATGTCAAAAGGCTCTTGGATGACTTTGTTATTATTAATTGATGTTCGCAATTGCAGAGTCCCATTCATGGCATTGACTGGGAGGCGATAACTCAAATCATAGATATTTGATCCCCCTCTGGCCGTAAAGTAATATGATGCTGCCAGTTCATCACCCCATCCTGTCAGATTACGATAAACAGCGTTCACACCAAATCTTTCTGAACCAATGCTGGGTGGAGAATAATTATCAATATTTAATGCTGCTTTGAAAGGTTCAGCTTCAGTAACTTTGACAACCAAAATAATTTGACCATCCGTACCAGGACGGAGGATGCCTTCTACTTTGGAAAAAAAGGGATCTCCCTGTAATAATCTTAACTGTTCTTCTATATCACCTGTATTCAGGGGTTTTCTAATTCCTAAAGCTATACGCGATCGCACGTAATTAGGATTAATACGTTTTGTGCCTTCTATTTCAATCTTAACTACACTACTTTCAATTATCCGTATTTGTACTACACCATCAATGATTGCTGAGTTGGCTAAAATTGCTCTTGAGGTGAGATATCCCCGATCCCAATAGAGTTGGGTGATGGCATCAGCTACTTGTCTAAGTTCTTCTAAACTCGCAATTTTTCCTTCTACTGGACGAGTTAACTTACTTAGCTGCTCTGAATTGAAGATCGTACTGCCTTTGACCTCTATTGTCTTAACTTCAAACTTCTTATCTTCAGAACTTGCATCTGTAGGTGTCGGTGTGGAAGGAGGAGGATTTTCTGGAGTTGTAACCTGTAGAGGTTCTTCAGGCTTTGGGGTTAGCTGTTCTGGGATGGATGTTGGTTGTACAAATCTTTCCAGATAGCGATCGCCATCTGGATTTGGAGCTTGCGCTAGTCTCTGATCAGGTAATTCTATAGGGAGCAACGAAGAATTAGATACTTCTGCATAACTTGGAGATATAGATGCAGTTAAAACTACACTCGGAACTAAAAATAGACACCATGACCCTGATTTTAAACACCAGTTCATAAAAATTATCACTCCTGTATTCAGATCCTTATACTGAAAAAAGATGTATTTACTTATTGTTACACATTGTTGTTATCTCACACCCCCTTACTTCTTATTTTGAATAGTATCCAGGTAAGCAACTAATGATTGTTGACGAGGACATAAAATGTAGTATTGTATCAATGGACATTCCTGGAGGATTATTAATTCATTGTTAATGATATTCTAGTATGTATACTTTCAGGGATAATCATCTAATACCAGCTAATACTCGATAAAAACCAAAATAAAATTTTATGTATACAAGGAATTACATTAGTTCTTTAAGTGGAAAAACTGCCTTATTGCTCCTGAGCAATGCGATCGCTCTTTTTACTCTACCCCAGAGCATAGCCCCAGTTAATGGACAATCTATCACCCCTGCTAACGATGGCACTGGTACAGTAGTTACCTCTAACGGCAATCAGATCAATATCAGTGGTGGTACTCTTTCTAGCGATGGTGCGAATCTCTATCAAAGCTTTCAAAGATTGGGACTTGACTCCAATCAGATAGCAAACTTTCTCTCCAACCCTAGTATTCAGAATATTTTAGGTCGTGTCGTTGGTGGATATCCTTCATACATTAATGGATTAATTCAAGTCATTGGCGGAAATTCTAACTTATTCCTGATGAATCCGGCTGGTATCGTCTTTGGTGCTAATGCCAGCTTAAATGTACCTGCTGACTTTACCGCCACCACAGCTAATGCTATAGGTATAGGCAGTAATTGGTTTAATGCCATAGGTAATAATAATTATAGTTTATTAATCGGTAATCCTCACAGTTTTGCTTTCTTAAACCAAAATTCTGGGGCAATATTAAATACAGGAAACTTAATTACCAATCAAGGAAGCGTCACCTTATTAGGTGGTACAGTAATTAATACTGGTACCATATCCACCCCAAATGGTAATATTACCATTGCAGCCGTACCCGGAGAAAAACTAGTAAAAATATCTCAAGAAGGCAGTCTATTAAGTTTAGAATTACCTATAGATAAAAGCGGATTAAACCAAGATATAAATACACCCTTATCATTACATCAATTATTAACAGGGGGTAACTTGAATCATGTACCAGCAGTAACAGTAGAAAATGGCCAGTTAAAATTAACAAGTATTAATCAAGTAGTCCCCACGGAAACAGGCACAAATATTATATCAGGAAATATCCAAGCTAATAATACAATTAATATATTAGGCGATAAAATAGGGATATTTAATGGAAATATTAGCACATTAGGAGCTAATGAGGGCAATATATTTATTGGGGGAGATTATCAAGGAAAAGCCACACTACCCACAGCCCAATTTACCTATATTGATCCAAATAGTAATATTAAAGCCGAAGGAATTAATGGCGGCAATATCATAGTGTGGTCAGATCAAGCCACAAGAATATATGGTAATTTAAGTGTAAAAGGGAATAATCAAGGCGGATTTATAGAAACCAGTAGTAAGGGATATTTAGACATTACCACAGTGCCGGATATTTCAGGACAAAGTGGAGGAACTTGGTTAATAGATCCTACAGATATTAACATAGTAGCAGGAGGTGGAAATACAAATATTCCTAATATTAATCCCTTTACTGCCACAGGAGATAGTGCTTCCTTAGGAGTAGATTTAATCACCACAGCATTAAATACTGGAAATGTCACAGTAGCAACAGGTTCGGGGGGAACACAACTAGGAAATATTAGCTTAAATACAGATTTAAACTATAGCGGTGCTACATCAACATTAGAATTAAAAGCCCATGGCAAAGTGGATATTAATGGCAATATTAATAGTTCCGTAAATCCATTAAATGTAATATTAACAGGGGATAGTCAAAATGCAGGGATTGATGGGGCAGTATCAATATACTCAAATATAACAACAAATGGGGGGAATTTAACCGCCACAGGAAAGACATCAGTAAATGGTTTCGCAGGAGTATTTGGAGGGAGTCAAGCAAGTATTAATACAGGAAATGGCAGTATTAACTTCACCGGTACATCATCAGGAACTGGAACTGGATCACCAGGAATTTTAATAGGTAGTCAAATTACCTCAAATAGTGGTAGTATAACATTAACAGGCACATCAGCAGGTAATGGGGAATTTGCTAGAGGTATTGGTGTACAAAGTAGTGTATCAACAAATAGTGGGAATATCACATTAACAGGCAATAACACTAATGCTAATAGTAATGCAGCAGGAATTATAGCATTTAGTCAAATTACCTCAAATAGCGGTAGTATAACATTAACAGGGACATCAGCAGGTAATGGGCAATTTGCTAGAGGTATTAATGTACTAAATAATGTATCAACAACTAGTGGAAATATCACATTAACAGGCAATAGTACTAATGCTAATGGTATTGCAGCAGGATTTAGAACACTTAATCCAATTACATCAAATAGTGGTAGTATAACATTAACAGGCACATCAGCAGGTAGTGGTATCTCTGCTAGAGGTATTAGTGTAGAAGGTAATGTATCAACGGATAGTGGAAATATCACATTAACAGGCAATAACACTAATGCTAATAGTAATGCAGCAGGAATTTCAAGTAATAAAGCCATCACTTCTAATACAGGTAATATCACATTAATTGGCAGTTCTAATAGCGCTAATGGTGGAGTAAATATTGGCAGTGCTAATATTACAGCCAACTCTACATCTGCCAACGTTAATATATCTAGTAATGCCGGCAATATCGTACTAGGAAATATTCAAGATAGTGGCAATTTAACAGTAAATTCTGCCGGAAAAATTACCCAAAATACCAATACGAGTATCACAGTTGCCAATAATGCTAACTTCACTACCACCTTAGCAAATACAGGTAACGTGACTGTTACTAATAATAATGCTAACGGTACAGTATTAGGTAATAGTACAATCGGGGGAACATTCACCTTAACAAGTGCTGGAAATGTCACTCAATTTAGTGGGGAAAATTTACAGGTAGCAGGAAACGCTAGTATCACAGCTAATGGTTTTACTGCCTCTGGAAATAATAATAGTTTCTCCCTACTAACCGCTAACAATGGAGATTTATTAATAGATAGAGTAGGAGTGGTAACATTAGGAAATGAAACTATTACAGGTAATCTGACAGTCAATAGTAAAGCAACGGGATTTGGATTTAATGGTACTTATGACAATGATGCCATAGTATTAAATAATTCTAATAATAGTTTTGGTGGCACATTAACACTAAATACAGCAAATACGGGCGCAAATATTACAGGAAGTGCCGATATTAATCAAGGAGTAAGTAGCACTGTAACAGTAGCAGGAAATACCACATTAACGGGAGAAAATATTACCTTAAACAACAATACCAATGACTTTAATCAAGTTAGTGTATTAACAGGAAATAATGTAATTTTAACTGATGCAAATAATCTCACATTAGGGAATAGTAATGTTAGTGGCAATTTAACAGTCAATGCTTTAACAGGAAATATAAATCTAGGTAACACGACAGCATTAGGAAATATTATTGCTAATAGTACAGGAACAACCACATTTAACACCGTTAACGCTGCAACTTTACTAACAAATGCGGGTGGAACAACATCATTAAATGGCAATATTACCACCACTGGAAGTCAGACTTATAACGACAATGTCACCATTGCGAATAACCCCACATTAGCAGGAAATGGAATTACCTTTAATGAAACTGTAGATGGTAATAGTAATTTAACCCTGAATGCAGGTACAGGAAATTTAACCTTTGAGAAAAATGTCGGCAGTGGAACACAGTTAAACAATTTAACAGCCAGTGGTAATAATATAGATATCAAAGGCAATGTTAGCACTACTGCACTACAAACTTATAATAGTCCAGCAACTTTATTCAATAACAGCACCTTCACAGGCAATGGTATTATATTCAATAATACCCTGACTGGTACTGGGTTAGATTTTACAGCTAATGCAGGTGCAGGAAATTTAACCTTTGCGAATGATGTAACATTAGCAAATATTATT
>NZ_JADEWA010000708.1:0-1681 GCF_015207865.1 Dolichospermum sp. LEGE 00246 | reverse complement strand
CATAGTATATATATAGAATAAAAAATATGTGCGGAATTGCGGGTATTATCAAACTAAATACCAACTATGGTAATTTAGAAGCAAAAATCGAAAAGATGCAAACTGCACTAAAACATCGTGGTCCTGATGATGCAGGCATTTATATTTCAACTGACAAACAAGCAGCTTTAGCTCATACTCGACTTTCTATTCTTGATCTCAGTTCCGCTGGACATCAACCCATGTCTACCAGTGACGGACGATATTCAATTACTTTTAACGGAGAAATTTACAACTTTCAAGAACTACGAGAAAATCTTATTTCCCAAGGTGAAAAATTTCATTCTCAAACAGATACAGAAGTAATTCTCAAACTCTATCAAAGAATCGGTTCCGATTGTGTCCAGCATTTACGAGGAATGTTTGCTTTTGCGATTTGGGATGATTTAGAAAAAACTTGTTTTTTATGTCGTGACCATTTAGGAATTAAACCACTTTATTATTACCAATTAGGTACAACTTTGGTATTTGCTTCCGAACTCAGAGCAGTTTTAGCATCTGGTTTACCTGCAATTAATATGAGTGTGGAAGGTTTATATGGTTATTTAACAACCGGTTCAGTTCCCGAACCATACACCCTAATCGCTGACATTCATTGTTTACCCGCTGGTAATTGGCTATATTGGCAGAATGGAAATACTACCAAAAAACAATATTGGCAAATAAATTTTACTCCAGAAGCAATTTCTCCTCCAGAAGCGGAAGAAATAGTTCGTAAAGCTTTATTAGATTCCATTCAACATCATTTTATTAGTGATGTACCTGTGGGAATTTTCCTCAGTGGTGGTATTGACTCCACAACCATTCTCGCTTTAGCAACCCAAACCCAACAATCGCAATTATCTACCTACTCCATAACTTTTGCTGAATCGGAATTCAATGAAGGAGAATTAGCTCAAAAAATCGCTAATCATTTCGGTGCAAAACACACAGAATATCAAGTTACATCATCCTTTGCTAAGAGCATATTACCCGATTTCCTCGCAGCGATTGATCAACCGAGTATTGATGGCTTTAATACATTTTGTGTTTCTAAAGTTGCCCATGACAATGGCATGAAAGTAGTATTATCAGGTTTAGGAGGAGATGAAATATTTGGTGGATATCAGTCTTTTCAAAAAGTTCCCCAAATGGTAGAATGGGGTAAAAAACTAAATACATTACCTTTCTTGCGTACAGGTTTGGGTCTAGGATTGGAACGTTGGGGAACTTCACCAAAAATAAAACGATTGGGTAACTTTTTAAAACAACCCCCTACTTTTGCTTCTGCTTATAATACTTTTCGCGGTATTTTTTCTCATCAAGAAGCTTGTATCATTATTAATCAATTATCAATAAGCATCCCAATATTACCCCCCTTAGTCCCCCCTTATCAAGGGGGGAAACCGGAATCTAGTTCCCTCCCCTCAGTCCCTTTCCAGGAAGGGAAAGCGGAAAGCATCCCGGTATTACCCCCCTTAGTCCCCCCTTATCAAGGGGGGAAACCGGAGTCTAGTTCCCTCCCCTCAGTCCCTTTCCAGGAAGGGAAAGCGGAAAGCATCCCGGTATTACCCCCCTTAGTCCCCCCTTATCAAGGGGGGAAACCGGAGTCTAGTCCCCTCCCCTCAGTCCCTTTCCAGGAAGGGAAACCGGAATCTAGTCC
>NZ_JADEWA010000707.1:0-1681 GCF_015207865.1 Dolichospermum sp. LEGE 00246 | reverse complement strand
CATCAAATTAGCAGCCTCATCTACAAACAGATCCCTCATCTTGTAAATCCTAAAATCCTGGAAATCCTGATTCAGACAATTAATCACCATCAAATTAGCAGCCTCATCTACAAACAGATCCCTCATCTTGTAAATCCTAAAATCCTGGAAATCCTGATTCAGACAATTAATCACCATCAAATTAGCAGCCTCATCTACAAACAGATCCCTCATCCTGTAAATCCTAAAATCCTGGAAATCCTGATATGGCTTGCGCCACGCTATGCTATCAGACAATTAATTACCGTCAAATTAGCAACCTCATCTGCAAACAGATCCCTCATCCTGTAAGTCCTCATATAGCTTGCGCCACGCTATCAGACAAATGCTATAATTAATTAGTAACGACAAGAAGTAAACCTTATGTTACAAGTACAAATTAAATCTGATTCTCCCGACGTTGAAATCGTCCAAAACCTAATTAAAGGAGCTATTGAATCTGAGATTAAAAATTTACAAAGATCCTTAGAGAAAACTAATAAATTATTGCAAGAATTTGAGACAAAATATCAAGTTTCATCAGAATTTTTCTGGACTAATTGGACAGCAGAAAACCTATCAGGAGGGGACGATGAATATGTAAGTTGGGCAGGAGAAATTAAAATTAAGGACAAATTAATTAAGGCTTTACAAAAGTTGGATACTATAGAATATGTCACTCAACAATTACCAAGCTAGTATTGTTGTCATTATTCAAAAATATGTGTACCAAGGGTGGATTATATCCTTTAATTTTTCCTTAGATGCTAGATCAAACTATGTCGGGTTTATCCAGGGAAATTTAGAATTTTCACGGGGGAGTCGCTTATTTTTCAAAGAATATATTGATCTACAAGAATCATTAGAAAAGCTCTCTTATTCATTCCATTATCAAGACAATGAAAACAACTTAATATTTCGCTATGATAATGCCAAACACAAACCTGATTTGGGCTACGCAGATCATAAGCATATTAAAGATGAAATTATCCCATCTACAATTCTAGAGCTTGAACAAGTGATTTTAGAGATTATTAGGGACTATTTAGAGGATAGTTGAAAACTTTCAAATTCTGGTACACTATGCTATCAGACAAATTCCCACAGCGATCGTATTCTGGATGAGTTAACACTGCACGAATATAGATTTTTTTGCGGTTATAGTGAATTGCTGCAATGAGTCTAACTTTGTTACCTCCAATGTTAAATACTGTCAACTTACCTACTTGAATCTGTTTTGGTGCGATTAAAGTTATTCAGATCCCCGACTTCTCTAAGAAGTCGGGGATCTAGGGATCTAGGGTCAGCGATCGCTCGAATTAACCACCGAATCCTGGAAATCCTGATTCAGACAAATTCCCACAGCGATCGCTCGAATTAACCACCGAATACCTCATCCTGAAAATCCTGAAATCCTGGAAATCCTGATATGGCTTGCGCCACGCTACGCTATCAGACAATTAATCACCGTCAAATTAGCAACCTCCTCTGCAAATAGATCCCTCATCCTGTAAATCCTCATATAGCTTGCACCAGGCTATCAGACAAATGCTACAATTAATCCGTAACGACAAGAAGTAAACAAAATGGAAAGCAGAATAACTATTCATCCAGATATTTGCAATGGACGACCTATTATTACTAATACTCGAATTTCTGTACA
>NZ_JADEWA010000706.1:0-1689 GCF_015207865.1 Dolichospermum sp. LEGE 00246 | reverse complement strand
CGTCGAGGGTTTTTGAGTTTGCCATCCTTGTCAGTTTTAGCATCTTTCCACGGCTCTCCACTTGCTCCATTTTTACTGACAAAACAAGTTAATGGACAAGCTTCTGCTTTAGTCCTAATATCACAATAGTCACCTTGGATAAATTGCTGGTTGTATTGAGCTATTCTGTCAGCCAAGCTCCAATTGTAAGTAGACCGGAGCATATCTAGCCAGTTATGCATTTTATCGGACTGACTAATATTAGGACGGAGCTTATATACATAATTTGTTAGCAAATATAAATCCCTCCCGTTGTTGTTTCTTTTTTTGATTAAACAATAGCTATATACAAATAGCAAGTAAATATTTTAGGTTATGGCTAAGTTTTCTCCAGACGAGTACAGGCACGAAAGCAACGCAGTCTCACTGCTGAATTATCACTTTGTCTTTATTCCTAAACGTCGGAAAAAAGTGCTGGTAGGTTCTATTGCACCAGAGGTTACAGCAAATTATTTGCGAGTTGGTTATAGAAAATAGGTGGAAAATTATTGCTATGGAGATTATGCCGGATCATGTCCATTTGTTTTTAAATGTGAAACCAACCGATGATCCATCTAGTATTATGAGGAAAATCAAGGGGAGAGCTTCTCATCATCTCAGGAAAGAATTTCCCGAACTTTTAAAAATACCTACCTTATGGACACCAAGTTATTTTGTGAGTACCGCTGGGAATATTTGCACAGAAACGGTTAAGAAATATATTGAACAGCAGCGCGATTAACGTCAATGCAGGATAAAGGAAAGCAACTAGCCTTCATCCCTTGTCTAAAGCACAGATGTAGCTTCCTAAGTCAGCTACATCTTCAAGGGTTTTCGGCATTTCCCTTATAAATTTTGTGGATGGCTTTTAAGTTAGATGTTAATTGCCTGCCAGATATTCTCTAATGAATAGGTTTATTTTGCAATACCTTGTCCAACTTGGAAAAAGCCTTGATTTGTATGTTGGGTTGTTCGCGTGAGCGTTGCGGAGCAATAGCATGAAACCCAACAAATACCTTGGTTTGCGCGATCGCTTAACCCAACAAAGCAGAAAATGGACAAGGTATTTTTTTGGGGAATTTTTATCAAATCTTCAAGAAAAGAATACAATTTTTTAATTGAAATTTCTCAATATTTCAGTGGTCATCAAAAAACTAGATAATTTACTGCATTCCATTGGTGTCAACTTAAGCTCAAATCCTACCACATCTCGTTCCTAGTCTCTGACTAGGAATGCAGTTAATGAGGCTCTGCCTCTAATATTATGGAAGGCAGAGCCTTCTAGAATTTATTCCCAGTCAGAGCAGGGGAATGAGATGACTTGAGTTCTTTGCGGGATAGAGGTTTTACGTTAAGTTGACACCAATGACTGCATTCCAACCCTGTGGCAAAATTTAGCTTAACCGACAGAAGCCCCAAGACTGACCCAAAGGGCAGCGTAGGATGAATGGCGCGTGAATTAACGACAGTTTTTCGACCAAAGCGACAGCAAGGGAGAAAAACATGGAAGCAATTCACAAATCTTGTGTTATGGTGTTTTATAGTAAATTTCTTTCGCTCTAATATGTTAAAAGTTGTCAAAATCAGATTATATCCAGATGCCCAGCAGCAGCAGTCATTAGCACAAGCTTTTGGCAGTTGTCGTTGGTTATGGAACTATTTTTTGAATTT
>NZ_JADEWA010000104.1:0-13690 GCF_015207865.1 Dolichospermum sp. LEGE 00246 | reverse complement strand
CCTACCCCCCCTACCCCCCTACTTGCCTTCACCCGTCATTTTCGGGTTGACAGACTAATAGTTTTTGGGCGCAGGCCCTACTTCTGGGCTTTAAGAAAGGACGGTATCAGCAAAACATACTTGTTCTACCATTGGGGTATAGCCCAACCATTGTAAGCTAGATTGGGTAAATTGCTGGGAACAACCGCTGACAGCGAAGCGGGTAGGCATTGGTGGATGAGTATTCTTAATCCCTAGTATATCTAATTCTTGAGAGCAAGCGGCGGCGACATGAACTGCTGGGTCAATTAGCTTGACTTGCTGGGGAAGGAGCGATCGCAAGATGGGCGACAAATGGGGATAATGGGTACAGCCATAAACTAAAGTATCTATTTCTTTCTGAAGCAAAGGTTCTAGATAAGTTTTGGCTATTTCAATGGTATAAGGGTCGTGAATACGATTTTGTTCAATGAGTGGGACAAATTCTGGGCAACTGACTTGCCAGACTTGGACATTAGATTGAATTTCTAAAATAGCTTGACGATAGGCGTTGCTTTGAGCCGTAGCTGGAGTAGCAATGACACCAATCCGTTGTCCTTGTTGGACTGCTGCCTTTGCACCTGGTAGAATCACCCCTAAAATCGGGAAATTAAACTCTTGACGGACTATATCTAATGCCAGAGCCGAACTGGTGTTACAAGCCATAATTGCCATTTTCACCCGTTGCTGCTGCATCCAATGGAGGATTTCTCGGACGAATTGGAGTATTTCTGCTTGGGAACGAATACCATAAGGAAGACGGGCTGTGTCCCCTACATAAATAATTGATTCATTGGGAAGTTGTTGATAAATTTGTCGCAATACGGTTAGTCCACCAACTCCACTGTCAAATACCCCAATCGGAGCGCGTTGAGGTTCTTGGGGGGAAAAAGTATCAAAAATAGAAGATGAATACACAGCAAATATTAATTTTGATTTTGACACTCTCCGGTCTAAAGACGCGGAGATTCTATAGAGAGTTTCAGTCTATATCCCTCAGTTATCCCAGTTTCAGGCAGGGTTCCTTAAATATTTGGGTTCTTGCCCTGATTTCGTTTGCCCTGGCGGGCGAAATCATATCTGACAAGCGTAACTTTCCGAGAGTCCCGCGGTAGCTTTTTATGTCTTTAGTGACAATTTAATTGTATCACGAATATTGAAGGCAATCAATTCGCCCGTGTGCGTTTTCCCCTTCGGACTGAAGACCCGAAGCTCCCAACGCTACCGCGTTCCTCTTGTGGTTAGTAGTCAGTGGTCAGTGGTCAGTAGTCAAGAAAAAACAAAGAACAACTGACAAAGAACAACTGACGATAATTATCTTTGTTTTAAATAATTCAGAATACCACTAGCTATGCCCTCAGCCATACGACTTTGGTATTCTGGTGATCCTAAACGGGGATTATCTTCCCGACCGGTCATGTAGCCTGTTTCTACTAAAATAGCAGGCATAGTATTTTTTCTCAGCACATAAAATCTAGCTTTACGAGTGCCTCGATTCTTGAGGGTACTAATATTTTGGAGAATGGCTTGTCGCACAGTATCAGCTAAAGCATAGCCTCTGTCGTAATAATAAACTTCTAGACCATTGACATCAGGTCTATTATCTACAGCATTAGCATGAATACTGACAAATAAAGCTGCATTAACACGCTTGGCTATATCCACCCTTCCTTGCAGTTCCACAAAAAAGTCAGCATCTCGCGTGAGGACAACTTGGATACCATTTTGTTCTAAAATTGTTGCCAGTTTGGTACTAATGGGTAGAACAACATCCTTTTCTAGCAAACCACTTAGCCCAGGAGCGCCAGAATCTTTACCCCCATGTCCAGGATCAATAACTACTAAAACTTTGCCATTAGGAACTGGTAGACGGGGCTGAGGTCTTGTTTGCGGGGGTGGTGTACTAGAACCTGGAGGATTTTGTGATCCAGGAAATCCAGGTGGTATGATTGGAGGACGTTGAGCGCGGAGATTAGTTTGTAATTGTAGTGCCAATAGTTGGAATGTAACTTGACTTAGTGCGCCAAAGCTAACGCCAGATGCAGGTTGAACAAGAACAATTACAGTATTATCAGATTGGGGTTGGAGACGGACTTTAAGAATCGGGCTATTGTTAGTAAAATCCGGACCTTGGACCTGATTAGCTAATTTAGCATTGGCAATGGTAATGCGAAATAGACCTGAGCTTCTATCCCAGCCGGTGGTGGCAGATATGGCTTGGTCTGCTCTAATTAATAATTGTGTGCCATTGCCACCGAGTTCTACAGATTGAATAATTGCGGGGGAATCACTCGGTGATGGTGCGGATGATTGGTTATTCTCAGGTAATTTAGCTAAACGATCTGGGATGACGACAAAACCACTGTTACCACTAGCTAATGCTTGCCAATTGGGACTGGCACTATCTAACTGTAAGGTCATGCGAACAGCAGATGGACTGCTGGATAGTTGGCTAAATTGGACACGACGGACTCCATAGCGATTAATCACTAGATTCCGTTGTCCCATATTTGGTGATAAGGCTGCGCCAATGATATCAATATTAACAGAGCGATTATCTTGACTGCGATTGATTTGCAGTTGAGGATTGCCACCACTGGTACTAATAAAAAACCCATCTCTTGTAACTCGCAATTTATCAATTTGCACTACCCCTGGGATGGTTTCTCGATTAGATGGAGTAATTCGGTTGGTAGTGACTACGTTGTAAATACTTCTGGGGTCTAGTGTTGGTTCAGATGATTTATCGGATGTTGGGGGTAATGATGGTTCTCCAGTCTGCTCAGAAGCAACTTCCGGTTGTGGTAATTCTACTATCCAACGTTTGCCACTGATGGGAACAAATTTAACTTGCTTGGGGTTGAATGTGTAACCAGGGGCTAGTTCGATTACTAAGCGTGTTGTTTGGTCATCAAATTGACCGACGCGAATGGTGCGGATTTTGCTGCCAATTTGTTGGGTTACGGACGGACGACCAAGTTCTGTTCCTGGTAAGTCAATTACTAAGCGTGTGGGGTTAAAAATGAGTTGGGCTTGGGGTTGGACAGGGCTAGATGTGTTGATCTCTAAGCGGTTTTGATTAGTATCAAACCGCCAAGATTCTAATTTCGCGGCAAAAGCGGGCGAAGATAGGATGAAGACCGTTCCAAAAGTGCTAGGTATTAACCAATGTAGTTTCACAATCCTTTCTCCTGATTCCTATTGATGGGATTTGTCAATATCTCGACTTATGGGGTAATCTTCAGACCATCACCGCTGCAAATTTAACTTTGTGCAAGTAAAAGATTTTGGTGTTGGTAGTAAGACACGGCTAATGGCGTAGGATTGTAGCATACAATCGGTTTAGTATTACCATTTGGTCAACAAGTTCATTTTTCTAGTATTGGTAATGAATCAGATAACAGGTGATAAAAATTACTATTTATCTTGATTTTAAATACTGAAGTATGCCTTGAGCGATCGCATCGGCCATTTGATTTTGATAAGCTGAAGTTCTCAGTTTGGCAGCATCGTCTCTACCAGTTAAGAAACCGGTTTCTACTAAAATTGAGGGCATAGAAGTTTTGCGAAGAACATAAAATCTAGCTTTCCGCACTTTCCTATCTCTGACATTAAGACTTTGCAGAATTTTACTGTGGACAATTTGAGCGAGTGTTAAACCACTATCGTAATGATAAGTCTCTAAGCCACTAACTTCTGGACGACTCTCACCGGCTGAATTAGCGTGGATACTGACAAACACATCAGCATTGGCCTGTTGTGCCATTGTCACTCGTCCTGGTAGAGTTACAAAATAGTCAGAGTCTCGCGTCATAATTACTTGGATACCGTTTCGTTCCAAAACTTCTGCAATCCTTTTCCCAATTGGTAAAATAACATTTTTTTCCTGGACTCCACCGATACCAATTGCCCCTGAGTCTTTACCACCATGTCCGGGGTCAATTATAACTACTATTTTGCCTTTACGAAGGTCGCGCCTTTGGGTAATTCGTGGTTGTCTGGGTTTGAGGTCAGGTAGTTGTTGTCTGGGTGGTAATAAAGGGGGCAAATTCATGGGTGGTCTAATCTGACGATATCGTTGCAGTTTTAGAACCAGAAGTTTATCTCCCACTTGATTGGGTACACCTAGTGTAATACCTGATGCAGGTTGAATCAAGATAACTACAGTATTTGGCGGTTGTGGTTGCAGACGGAGCTTGATAATAGGACTATTAGCATCAAAAGTAGGGCCTTTGACTTCGTTGGCTAATTTGGCATTGGGAATGGTGATACGGAACAAACCAGAACTTTTATCCCAACCTGTAGTAGCGGATATAACTTGGTCGGCTTTAATTAATAATTGTGTGCCATTGTCAGCAAGTTCTATAGATTCAATTGTCGAAATTGAGCCGTTATTGTTTCTGGTAGGGGGAAAATTCTCATTTTTAGGTGCATTTATCATTCCCCTGGAGGGAAGGATGATTAAACCGCTGCTACTGGAGGTTACTTGCCAGTCAGGACTATTTACATCTACTTTTAACGTCATGCGGACAGATGTTGGTGTTGTTTGCAATTGGGTAAATCCAATATTGTCCACACCGTGTTTATTAACTGCCAAATTTCCTTGTGTTAAATTGGGTGATAAAGTTGCACTAAGAATGTCAATAAATACTGTGTTTTTATCACGGCTTCTCATGATTTTAGTTTGAGGATTACCGCCATTAGTGCGGATAAAAAAGCCATCACCAGTAATTTGCAAATTTTCGAGTTGAATTGTACCTTTATTACTGCTGGCAGTTCTAGTAATTGGTGAAAATTCAGGTTTCGTCTGGGAGTCTATGCCGACTAGATTGTAATTATTATTAGTATTACTAGCTGTTGAGTTGGCATCAAGTTCTAATTTTGGTAATTTCACTGTCCAGCGATTAGCACTTTTACCGACAAATTTTACTTGTTGAGGATCTAGAGTATAACCAGGATTTATTTCTAAAACTATTCTTGTTGTTTTTTTATCAAATTGACCAATGCGAATTTCCCGAATTCCTCCGCCTATTTGTTGAGTTAATTGGGAACGTCCAAATTTAACACCTGGTAAATCAATTACTAAGCGAGTGGGATTAAAAACTAATTGTGCTTGTGGTTTGACAGCACCATTTGTATTAATTTCTAATAGATTTTGATGACGATCAAATCGCCAAGATTCTAATTTTGCGGCTAAAGTTGGCGATGATAGCATCAGTACAGTACCAAAGGTAGTAGGTATTAACCATTGTATTTTCACGGTTTTTTCTCCTTAGCTGAATTAATAATTAATAATGAATATAAACACATACAAAAAACACCCACCACTGTCAATTAATGACATAGTTTGGCGGGGTATTCTCTATAATTACTACAAAAATCTTCAATCTGTAAAAACTGGTCTGAAAAAAAATAGGAATACAGAACATTATCAAGGCTAATAGAATGGGAAACAAGGAAAGTTTTATAAAACCAAAAGAAAACCAAAAGTAAATTTAATTAAAGGTAGAAATAATAACCATTTTAAAATTAGAGTGTTTCAAGATTACAGAAGACGGAGATTGGATGAGAGAAGTTTCTTCCAACCTCCTTATATAGTAAATGTGGAAACCACAGCAGAGAAAATTTTCAACTATCTTCTGTGGGATTTACAGCAGAATTTGAGGTGAAATTCAAATTACTAATCATCTTTTGTGGTGATGAGAGATGGTGGTATTTCTACTGCTAATGTTTTGCCAGAATTGCTGTCTAAATTTGTGGCGGCGTTTGATTCTGGAAATACAAATCTCAACAGGGGAGGAGCGATGAATGTGGTAATAATAACCATCATAATAATTGCTGCTCCTAATGGTTTTGAGAGGACACCACTAGCTGCACCGACACCAGCAAATACTAAGCCAACTTCACCTCTGGGAATCATCCCCACACCAATAGCCAAGCGGTTAATCCCCGGTTGACCAAATACTGTTAAGCCTGTCACTACTTTACCGATGATGGCAACTGTAATCAGGAAAGTTGCCATGATTAAGGCTTCTTGATTGGTGGGAATGGCTGGATTTAAGACTCCTAAATCAGTTTTTGCACCGACTGTGACGAAGAAGACGGGAACTAACATATCAGCAATGGGGATAACTTGCTTTTGGAGTTCTTTGCGTTTGTCGGTTTCTTCGAGAACTAACCCGGCGGCAAAAGCCCCAAGAATGGCTTCTAAATGGATGACAGAGGCGAAGTAAGCCATGATTATGGCAAAAATGAAGGCGGGGATGACTAATTCGCCTCTGGTTTTGAGTTGATCGGCGATCGCTACAAATGATTTATTAAAGACATTACCAAAAACTATTGCCCCAATTAAAAAAGCGCTCGCACTAATAATCAAATAAACGACGTTACCGACATCAACTACACCATCTTTGGCTAAACTGGCAACTACCGCCAGGACGATAATTCCCAAGACATCATCAATAACGGCTGCACCAAGAATAATTTGCCCTTCTTTGGAGTTCAACCGTCCTAATTCGGAAAGCACTTTGGACGTAATTCCAATACTAGTTGCTGTCAAAGCTGCACCGGCGAAAATTGCGGGAATAGCGGTGATACCAAATATGGTCATTAATCCCACTGTACCCGCTGCAAAGGGGACTATTACCCCAACTGTAGCCACTACGAAGGCTTGAACACCAACAGCCATGAGGTCTTTGAGGTTGGATTCTAAGCCAATTTCAAACAGAAGGATAATTACACCCAATTCTGATAAAACCGAAACCACCTCGGATTGCGCTGCAAACACCTGGGGTGTGGCTTCTGGGGTTAACCCAGCGGTGAGTTGCAAGAAGGTCATGATTAAGGAATTAGAAGCGTCTGTACCACCTTCTGGGAATACTAACAGATGAAGTACGGAGACACCGATAATTACACCCCCGACAAGTTCACCTAAAACTGCGGGTAAACCGACTTTGTTGGCTAATTCTCCCCCAACTTTGCTGGCAAAGTAAATTACGACTAAGCTTAATAGCACAGCGGCTAATACCATAGAACTGTCTGCGGTTTCTGTGGCTGTGGCTAATATGGGAACGGTTGCACTGATAAGCTGCATTGGTTATGTGAATAACAATTTCTTTATTTTTACCCTTTTTCTGGCAGGAATTTCTAATTAACTAATGTAGGGGTTTTTCTTTTAGATGGTCTTAAGTTTAGAATTTAGAGGGTACTAGCGAAGAAGATCAGCTAAAACAGAAATAAATCATTCATATACAGCGAAAAATCTAATATGGAAGAACTCTTAGAAATTAGACAACTCCTAGAACAAGGAAAAATCAATGAAGCTTTACTATTAGTGGATGAATTAGAAGAAATGAGCCTCAGTGATAAAATCAATAAAATTGATAGTTATGGCGTAATTCTACTGATTCATCTAATCAAACAAAAAGCCGAAAAACGTTCTACCCGTTCTTGGGAACTTTCCATAGAAAATGCAGTGCGGGAAATCAATAAAATTAACAAGCGCCGCAAATCTGGTGGTGTTTACTTGAATCAAAGAGAATTAATGGAAATTCTCCAACAAGGATATCAAGTAGCACTAAAAAGAGCGGCGCTAGAAGCTTATGAGGGACGTTATGAAACAGAAGAATTAGCAGCTATGGTCAATGAACAAGAAGTTTTATCTCAGTCGCTGGAATTAATTCAAAAGTAGTCAAGATTCACAGATCTCCGACTTCTTTGAGAAGTCGGGGATCTAGATATATATGTGCCTATGCTGTGACTTCTTCCTTCACTTCCTGTTGTAAGGCTGAAAACAATCTATTTAGTGCATTTACGTAAGCTTGAGCCGATGCTACAATAATATCTGTGTTGGCTGCATGACCAGAAAATACACGGGATTCATGGCGGAGGCGAATTGTTACTTCTCCTAAAGCGTCAATTCCTCCGGTGACAGATTGTACGGAAAACTCAATCAATTCATTCGGTACATTCACTACCCGATTGATGGCTTTGTACACCGCATCTACAGGACCAGTACCAATGGCTGCATCAGTTAATTCTTCTCCGTCGGGAGTGCGGAGTGTTACTGTAGCAGTGGGTTGAGTATTACTACCACAGGAAACCTGTACCAACTCTACCCGGAATAACTCTGGTGCTTGTTGGATTTCGTCGTTGACAATCGCTTCCAAATCCCAATCAGAGATTTCTTTCTTTTTGTCTGCTACTTCTTTGAATTTGACGAAGGCTTTGTTCAGTTCTGTTTCTGATGGTTCAAAGCCCAATTCTTTCAAGCGGGTACGAAAAGCATTTCTACCAGAATGTTTACCCAATACTATTTGGTTGTCTGATAAACCAATTAATTGAGCATCCATAATCTCATAAGTGAGTTTGTTTTTCAATACCCCATCTTGATGAATTCCAGATTCATGGGCAAAAGCGTTTGCACCGACAATGGCTTTATTTGGTTGCACCAACATTCCCGTTAAATTGGAAACCAAACGCGAGGTTTTATAGATTTGTTTGGTGTCAATATTGGTGAGTGATGCTTCGGAATTTTCAGCCCGTCCCAAAAAGGGATTAAAATATTGTCTCCGGACGTGCAAAGCCATTACCAACTCTTCTAAAGCTGCATTGCCGGCTCTTTCACCAATGCCATTGATGGTACATTCTAGTTGACGAGCGCCATTTTTGACAGCTTCTAAAAAGTTAGCAACAGCTAAACCTAAATCATTGTGTCCGTGAACGGAAATAATGGCTTTGTCAATGTTGGGGACATTTTCAGTAATGCCTTTAATGATTGCCCCAAATTCGCTGGGGGTGGTGTATCCTACGGTATCAGGAATATTAACAGTTGTGGCTCCAGCAGCGATCGCTCTTTCCAAAACTTCATACAAAAATTCTGGATCAGAGCGCCCCGCATCTTCAGGAGAGAATTCGATATCATCGGTGAAGCTTTTGGCATAGGCTACCATTTCTTCAGCGATCGCCACCACTTCTGGTCTAGTTTTCTTTAACTTATATTGCAGGTGAATATCAGAGGTAGCAATAAAAGTGTGAATTCTCCCTTTCGCAGCAGGTTTGATAGCCTCCGCAGCCGCTTTGATATCATCATGTTTGGCTCTAGCCAAACTACAGATTACCGGACCATTTTCTGTCCCCACAGTTTGGGCAATTTTGCTCACTGCTTCAAAATCCCCAGGACTAGCGAAAGCAAAGCCAGCCTCAATAATATCTACTCCTAAGCGTGCTAGTTGTTTAGCAATAACTAGCTTTTCGTCTATGTTGAGAGTTGCTCCAGGACACTGTTCTCCATCACGCAATGTGGTGTCAAAGATGATAATTCTATCGGTTTGCTTGCTCATTAGCTTAACCTCTGTGAGTTTTGAGAGTGGGCTGAATAAAAGAACATTAGGGAATTAGAATTAATCAAACGTGGTTTGATTTGTCAGTCCTAGAGAATTTATAATCATCACCGACTTCTAATTCCTAAATTCTTGCTTGATCAAATAACTGGAACTGTGAAATCAGAGTTTTTAACTTTGAGATTTGTGAATAAATACTAAGTTAAGTTAACCATCAGTTTTTTCTATTCTATCTCTAATATCATTCAAATCTATATATCTATCAGTAGCATTACGTAATTCTCTAGCAATCATGCCCTCAGTTGATACTACTGTAATATGAGTATTCTTGGAGCGCAATAATTCGATAGCCCTTTCAAAATCACCATCTCCGCTAAATAATACAACTCTGTCATATTGATCTACTGTATTAAACATATCAACGACAATTTCAATATCTAAATTCGCTTTTTGAGAGTAACGACCCGAAGCATCATCATAATATTCTTTGAGAATTTTCGTGCGGACTGTATATCCCAAGCTGATAAGGGCATCTCGAAAACCTCGTTGGTCTTGAGGGTCTTTTAATCCAGTGTACCAGAAGGCATTGATTAATGTAGTGTCTGACTGTTCGTATTTGAAATATTCTAAAACGCGCCGGGGGTCAAAAAACCAACCATTTTTTTGTTGAGCATAGAACATATTGTTTCCGTCTACAAAAATAGACAGACGATTCATTGGAGAACCCATAAAAATTTACACCTAATAATAGATAAGAATGTTAGAGGGAAGAGTAGATTATAGCAATTATCAACTGGTAATTTCGCTAATATCTTTGAGGTACATAATTATGTATAGCCATTATCTTACCTCTTTTAAAGCCAAAATTTGGACAAAATATCCAAGTAGAGAACCGAATTATTTAACTGGTTTCACCTCTGAGAGTTGTAAATATGTTATCTGATCAAAATTTAGCAATAAAATTGACCTAGTAACAGGATTCTGAACTAGATAATATCCAATTTTACTCCTAAAGAGGTACAGTATAGGATTTTGGGTAGTTAAATCTTCATCAATAGATTCTTTCCTCAACTGTAGGAATAATTTAAGAGAATTATCAATACTTCAAGAGAAGACCATTGAGGATACACATCTAGGATACCCTAAATACAGCAGAATTCAGGAGTCAGGAGGCAGGAGTCAGGAGTAAAAAGGGCTTTGTGTATAGGTTTCAATTTAGATTTGTCCACTTACCTAAACCTCTAGTATTTGACTAATACTCTAGGATACCAGTTTGAATAAGTTAATGACCTCGAATATAAATTTTTATGACAACCAACCTGCTCTGCTATGACACAGGTAAGTAGGTTGGCGTTAAAAATTGTCGTTGGGGCAAGGGAACAGGGAACAGGGAACAGGGAACAGGGAACAGGAAGAGAGTTTTGGGCGATTTTACTTTTCTTCACATACCTTTAAATTTTTCGGTTCACCTACTTAGGTTAAGTCACACTCACATACAGCAAGCATATTGCAGATTAATGAGGTACAGGATCTAAATTCAAAATCTAAATTCGAAGCCAGACAGTAAGCCAGTTTTACTCCTGACTCCTGACTCCTGCTGTATTCATCATTTAGTCACATTCGGAGTTTCTAAATATTGTTTGTCTGACTGAGGATAAATAGTTACCCAATCTAAGTACCTAATTGACGGAAATAACTCTACTTTAGCGATTGAGGCTGGAAGTTTCTTTAGATCTAAGGATTTAATTTTCCCTATGGCTAAACCAGCCGGGAACTTCTGACTATAAGTAGAGGTAGATACTAAGTCTCCTATTTTGACATTAGGGACTTTTTCATAGAACTCTAACACACCTTCAGTGGAAGCATCACCTTGTAAAACTCCTTTAGCTGAGGTACGGCTGATAGTTACGCCTACTTTACTTTTTAAATCACTTATTAACAATACACTGCTAGTATTAGTTGTGACACTATCTACTAAACCTACTAATCCACCATCGGCTTTGACAATAGAACCTTCTTGAATGCCTGATGCAGTCCCCCGATTCAAAATCACCTGTTGCCACCAATGATCTGCACTGCGTCCTATCACCCGTGCTATAGTTGGTTTCTGAGGCAAGGTTTGTTTCTCTACATAGCCCAGTAAATTTTTTAATTTCTGATTTTGGCTTTCTAAATCAACGATGCGAGTTTGTAATTCTAAAAATCTTGCATCTTTAATATTTTGTTCAGGAATTGCTCCTGAATGTAGCATTTGTAACGGTCCGGTGATTCCTTGGTAAATCTCCCGTAACAATGCTCCTTTTGTCTCTCTGAGTGTCCAGGAACTACCTACAACTAAGGCTAATAATCCTATTTGTAATCCTTTGTATTCCCACCAGCGTTTTAAAGTAAACATAATAACCTATATGTATTTTATAAATTATTTAGGAGTTGTAGGGATATGGTCTGGTAACTTTTTATTGATGCCTATAGCGATCGCCATCCGCAAATCTGGAAATCAACTCCTGTGTACTTGTGTTGAAAATAATGGGTTCTATAGTTACATCAGATGGCGTAGTCAGGAGGTACAAAATCTCGATTAAGACCTATGTACAAAGCCAGGTTTAATCCTGACTTATGACTCCTGCTATATGAATAAATACAGAACCCATATATTCCTAACTTACTATACCCAAGACGGCTTAATTATTTGATTTTCCGGGTAGGGGTAAAGCAAGAGCTTAATGGTGTCAACTTAACGTAAAACCCATAGCCCGCCGGGGAATGATAGACGCTATCATTTCAGGGTGGGTCTGTCAGCCAAACAAATAAGCCATTTGTAGCTGAAGTTGACACCAATGATCATTAACAAACCCCCCTACAAATCTAGGGTTTTCGTGATTTTACAAGAGTCCATGTACCAACCGTTTTCAGTATAACTACTACATATTGCGAGAACGCCCGCTAAATACTCTCTCCAATTGCTTGAAGTTTTCTAATACGCGACCGGTTCCCAGCACTACACAGCTTAAAGGGTCGGCGGCTATATGGGTAACAAGACCTGTCTCATGACTAATCAATGTATCCAGACCTTTGAGCAATGCACCACCCCCTGCCAACATGATACCACGATCAATAATGTCTGCTGCCAGTTCTGGCGGTGTCCGTTCTAGTGTTCGCCTAACTGCTTCGATAATTACCGCTAGAGGCTCTACCATACTTTCCCGAATTTCTGGTCCTTTGATGGTTACAGTTCTAGGTAAACCAGACAGTAAATGTAAGCCTCGAACTTCCATTACACTATCACTATCGTCTGCGGTCGGATAAGCAGAACCTATTTTAATCTTAATATCTTCTGCCGTGCGTTCACCGATTACCAGATTATGAACCTTCTTCATATACTGGGCAATGGCTTCAGTTAACTCATCTCCAGCAATGCGGACTGATTCGCTGATTACTGTTCCTTGAAGACTTAATACCGCTACTTCTGTTGTCCCCCCACCGATGTCAATAATCATGTTACCAGTAGGTTCTGCCACTGGTAGTCCTGCACCAATTGCTGCTGCAACTGGTTCATCAATCAAATATACTTCTCTAGCGCCGGCTTGGGTGGCTGCATCCATAACAGCCCGTCTTTCTACTCCAGTGACACCACTGGGGATACCAATAACAATGCGGGGCAACATCAGGGATCTCCCTTCATTTACCCGCTGAATAAAGCTTTTTAGCATCAACTCAGCCGTATCAAAGTCAGCGATCACACCGTCGCGCAGGGGACGCAGAGCAACGACGTTCCCCGGTGTGCGTCCGAGCATTTTTTTAGCCTCTTCCCCCACTGCCAGTGCCACTTTCAGATTTTGATCAATGGCAACGACGGAAGGTTCTTGCAGGACAATTCCTTTACCAGATACATAAACTAGGGTATTGGCTGTACCGAGGTCGATACCCATATCCCAGGATGGACGAAAATTTAAATTGAAAAGACCCACGCTTCTCTATGCCCCCTATTTACACTACTTCTGACTACAAACATAAGAGTTAATATAGCGGTTCTCGATTGGGTGATATACAATAACCCCGACCCACTCCTCGCAAGCGAGCAATAAGCTATGATGTATTTCATTCAAGTGCATACCGCTATAATGATAGATGCCATGACATTCGGTTCCCTGACTCCAGTAGACTAGACTATTTTTTTATTTAGTTTTTGTCAATCTTGAGTTTAGTTTCATGAATCTTAACTTCCATCTTCTCAAGGTTACTCGGTATAACCGTATAATTTTTTTTAGATATAAGGTATTTTTTGAATTTTTTTTGGGGTTGACTGTGGCGATTCTAACATATTTTTAATC
>NZ_JADEWA010000705.1:0-1705 GCF_015207865.1 Dolichospermum sp. LEGE 00246 | reverse complement strand
AAATAGATCCCCGACTTCTCAAAGAAGTCGGGGATCTGGAAATTATGGAAATTAAAATATAATGAAATTCGTAAAACGATTATTGGATCTTTGCTGGAAATTTATATTACTTTAACTTTCAAGAAAAACGCATTCGCTATTTTCCCCTTGGTTCTACAACCTTCCGTAAACAAGCGAAAAGAGGAGGAGTAGAACCAGATGAATCCTACTGTCTAGGCATAGAAAAAGAAGTTCTTGATTTTGCCATTGAAGTTGTAGTCACCAGTCGGGGAATTGATAAATTAGAAGTTTACAAAAGATTAGGTGTAACGGAAGTTTGGTTTTTCAAAACAATCAATTTGCCGTTTATCATCTGCGCGGTGAAAATTATGAATTGGTTAAAAAAAGTGAATTATTGCCAAACTTAGATTTGTCAATTTCGGCGCAATACGTAGTAGCAGATGGTCTTCTAGATGCCGCCATAGCCTTTCGGGAGAAAATCAAAGAAATGGTAAATTAGATTATTCCTGGTCCTCTACCTCGCTTATCAAAATTCTCTGTTAATAGACCTGTTTTATCTTCATTTACTTCTCGCAATTCCTGTATCCGTTCGGCTTTTTCTTGTTCTGCTATCTCCCGCGCATCACCAGGAACTTCATAATACATTTCCGGTTCAACTGGATAATTATTCAACAACCCTTCTTTGTCCACAGTATAACCGTCCGTTGTCCGAATACTGTAAACATTGGTTTGGTCATCAGTAGACACACTGGCAAGATCCTCTTCTGTTGGCAGGTGTTTATAACTTGCTCCCTCTCTTTTCATTCTTGCTGCTGTTTCTGCGGGGATTATGCCCCGATCATAGGTATCTGCGCTAATCTTTTCATTCATAAAACCTCGCGGTAAGTGGGAAACTCAGCGTCTTTAGGGCTGGGTTACTGACACAATTAGCCTTTTTTCAGCATTACACAAATCAGATTAGAATTTTCTAACAAATAAACCTACTGTCTTTGGGAATAATTGCCAAAAATATTTTGATAAAAATTATCTATCTATAGATAGATTTTACATAGTCAAATCCAAAATAAAAATGTAGGCTAGTCTATAGCTAACCTACATTTTAATATCCCCAAAAAAAATCTGGCGTTGGTGAATGAAAGTATGAATTAGTCTTACGCAAAGGCGCAAATATTAAGAGTTTCAGCAAGGGAATTTTTGATTTTCATACCTCAATTCAGCAATACCAAAAATCTTTATCTTAGAGATTGTTGTTTGAAGGCGTTAAATTTCTGAGCTAATTCTTGCCGAGTCTCATATTTGAGGAAATAACGGAAACTAAACCAGATAGAATAAAACAAGCCAATCAACTCTAAAATCGGTTGTAGCAACGGTAAATCATTAACAGCATCTAGTAATGCGATCGCTACCTTAACTGTGACAAAAGCTGATAAAATTAAGGCTACAGTAATTAAACCCCGTTTATTGTTGTTAAAAAAACTGCCTAAATCATCTGGCAGTCGGTTTAAAAATTCAACAATTTGTCTAATAATTTGCTGCCATTGAGATTCAGATTTCTGCGCCGCAGGTAGTTTTGGTAAACTTTGTGGTGGAGAATAATTTCCCTGTTCTGGTTGCTGTGCTTGAGTTTCCATCATAGTTATCCTTTAGGAATTACAACATTTTTGAAAAATGAATTAACGTGATTAAAATATAGCAGGTTAGAGGC
>NZ_JADEWA010000103.1:0-13729 GCF_015207865.1 Dolichospermum sp. LEGE 00246 | reverse complement strand
ACAATAGATAAACTCCATAAATATCATTTACATTTCCCTGGAGGAAATATTATGTTATCAACAGAACTTCAACAAGAATTCATGATCAACAGAATTGAGAAAATTGTGGCTATTTTAATGGAAGAACGTCCTTTGTTTAAAGAAGAACTTAATCCAAGAGAAATGGTTGAACATTTATATCATATCGTTCAGCAAAACTTAACCAAAGAACAATTTAATAACTTATCTGAAGTTGTATACCTATTTTGAAATCAAGAGAGGTTTACTAGCTATTAATTCCCCTAAACAAACAGAAATTTCTAATAAGATTGGACAAGATTATCAAATTATTTTATTAGATGATTTAGCGATTTTAGAAAAAGGGCTAATAGTCAAAGATTTATGGGGATTTTTAGTCATCTTCAGATGACTTCTGCTATGAGACTGGGAATTCATTCCCAGGCGGGCTATGGGTTTTACGTTAAGTTGACATTGCTTCCACACCCGCCCAGAAATGAATTATGGCTTACGCTACGCTATCAGGGCTAATAGTCAAAGATTTATGGGGATTTTTAGTCATCTTCAGATGACTTCTGCTATGAGACTGGGAATTCATTCCCAGGCGGGCTATGGGTTTTACGTTAAGTTGACACCAATAAGCTCATGCTTTACCCCTACAAATCTAGGTTTTTCGTAATTCTTAAAAGTCCATGTCCCAACCATGTTGAGTAAGTAATTGGACAAAAATATTTACAGTCATTGCGAGGGAAGGGAAGCAATCACAACCCTGGCGATTGCTTCATTTTACTTCGTTCCATATGGCTAACGCCACGCAACGCTTACGCAATGACATTGTGTAATTAATTCTGTCTCATTACTTATAATAAGTACCGAAAGCCAAACATTTTTCTCTTGACATTCAATCTTGGTGACTTCTAAGCTATTATTTGGACACTACAAGACGGCGGATAACTGTAAAACTTACCCTGTACGCCTTTTGCATTCCGTCTTGCGTTAATACTCTGTTCCTAAAATAAGTAAACGGATAGACTATGATGATTTCAGAAACATTCAATTCAGTACCAGTAACCGTTTTGACTGGCTATTTAGGCGCGGGTAAAACTACATTATTAAATCATATTCTTACCTACGAACACGGTAAAAAAGTTGCCGTTATTGTTAACGAATTTGGCGAGGTAGGTATTGATAATCAATTGGTAATTGATGCAGATGAAGAAATCTTTGAAATGAATAATGGCTGTATTTGTTGTACAGTTCGCGGTGATTTAATTCGCATTATTGGCAATTTAATGAAACGCCGAGATAAATTTGATCATTTAGTCATTGAAACCACCGGTTTAGCAGATCCTGCACCTGTAATTCAAACGTTTTTTGTTGATGAAGATTTACAAAGTCAGTTGTCATTAGATGCAGTAGTCACAGTTGTTGATTCTAAACATATTTGGCAACATTGGGAAGCGGACGAGGCTCAAGAGCAAATTGCTTTTGCAGATGTAATTTTGTTGAATAAAACTGATTTAGTAACACCGGAAGTCTTAGATGAATTAGAAACTCGCATTCGCTCAATGAATGCAATGGCAAAAATCTACCGCACCCATAATTCTGAATTAGCAATGTCAGCTTTATTAGGAGTGCAAGCATTTGATTTAGATCATGCGTTAGAAATTGATCCTAATTTCTTAGGAGAAGATGCTCACGTTCATGATGAAAGCGTCTATTCTGTAGCGATAGTATCAGAAGGGACAATTAACGGTGAAAAATTAAATGCCTGGATGACAGAATTACTCAGAAATCAAGGTCTAGATATTTTCAGAATGAAAGGAATTTTAAATATTGAAAATGAAGATAATCGCTTTGTTTTCCAAGGTGTACACATGATATTTGATGGTAAAGCGGATAGACCTTGGAAAGTCAATGAAACTCGCAAAAATGAACTTGTATTTATTGGTAGAAATTTAGATGAAGCCAAATTAAAAGCAGACTTTTTTGCTTGTATGAGTTAGTAATACAATAGACATCTCCGGTAAAGATTGTAGAGACGTTCCATGGAAAGTCTCTACAGGGGTTTCATGTCACGCATATTTAATTTTCACCAGATGTCTAATGGAGGCGGGGTTTCCTCGCCCCTAAAGGTTTGGCGAATTGCTGTAAAAATAAAATATCACAACTATGAACTTAACAATTAATAAATCTCCAGAATTTACAAAACATTATTCTACAAAACTTGCAGATTATGTGACTGCTTTGGCTTGGTCTGCTGACGGTGAAATACTTGCAGCTAGTTCGGCTGCTGGAGAAGTTGTTTTATGGGAAAATGGCGAATTAACTACTTTACAAACAGCGACAGATAAAGCGGTAAATTGTTTGGCTTTTTCCCACGACGGTAAATATTTAGCTATTGGTGGACAAGATGGAAAAGTGAAAATTTGGTGCGGAAATAAATTAATTAGCACTTTAGAAAATGCCCCGATTTGGGTTGACCAATTAGCATGGAGTCACACCGATAACCAATTAGCTTTTAGTCTAGGTCGTTATGTGCAAATTTGGGATGCAGACACATTAGAAGTTGTTACAACTCTTAACTTTAATGATTCCTCTATTTTGGGAATTGATTGGCGTAAAGATGGCAAATATTTGGCTATTAATGGATATAAAGGCATAAAAATCTGGTCTACTCAAGATTGGGATGATGAACCATTTATTCTTCCTCTGTCTACCGTCAGTACAGCAATGGCTTGGTCTGATGATGGTAAGTATTTGGCATCTGGAAATATGGACCGGACTCTGACTGTTTTACAATGGGAACATCCTGATCCTTGGGTGATGCGGGGTTTTCCAGGGAAAATTCGTCATCTAGCTTGGTCAGACATAAAAACTCCCACAGATGCGCCCATTTTGGCTGTTTCTAGCGTTGATGGCATAGTAGCATGGGAGAAGTCGGTAGATGAATCTGTAGGCTGGGAAGCGCAAGTATTAACTAATCACCTGGATATCATTAATGCGATCGCTTTTGCACCCCAAAGTTTTATTCTCGCTTCTGCTGGTGCTGACGGTTGGCTATGTTTGTGGAATGAGAACAAAGAAGTTTCACAGATTTTTACTGACACTGAAGCCGGAGTTTCTACTCTATCTTGGCATCCCCAAGGACAATTATTAGCCGCTGGTGGTGAACAAGGTGAATTAATAATTTGGTCAACTTCTGGCGAGAATTAAAATTAATTGGTTTAAGGGAACACCAAAAAATAAATTACCCAATTTTGTGGGATGGGCATCCTGCCCGTCCTTGATGATTAGCGGGCAAGATGCCCGCACCACAAGAAATTTTTGGGTATTTTTTTAATTGGAAGTCCCTAAGTAGGTGAACACAATAAAACAAATCTGTGTAAACAAAAGTAAAATCGCCTCAACCCTCTTCACTCTTGCCTTTTGCCTTGCCATAACGACGATTTTCAATGCTAACCTACTTAGATTTAGATGTAGGGGTATCGCCCCCGTGCCTACCCCGGTATTTGGGGCAACCACAGGGGGTTTAGGTATCAAACCCACCCCAGTTGCAATTACAAATTAATTACCAATTATCGGCGCACTCAAAGAGACATTTTGTACTGCTTTGGCTGCGGCTAAGGTTGGTACAGAATCACGCAATCTTGCTGTTAATTGTACAGTTGTAGCGTCGTACATTTGGGTTAGCAATTTGGGATAAAAACCAATACCAATAATAGGTATCAACAAACAAGCAATGATAAAGACTTCACGGGGTTCAGCATCTATCAAATTCTGATGAGAAACTAACTCTTCATTTTCTTGTCCGTAGAAAATTTCGCGCAACATTGAAAGGAGATAAATTGGCGTTAAAATCACACCAACAGCCATCAAGAAAATGACAATAACTTTAAATGTCGAGTTATAAGCATCGCTAGTGGCAAAGCCGACAAATACCATTAATTCGGCGACAAAACCGCTCATTCCTGGTAATGCTAAAGAAGCCATTGAACAAGTTGTAAACATGGCGAAAATCTTTTGCATTTTCTTACCGACACCACCCATTTCATCTAACATGAGGGTGTGTGTGCGATCGTAAGTTGCACCGACTAAAAAGAACAAACTTGCCCCAATTAAGCCGTGAGAAACCATTTGTAAAACTGCGCCACTTAAACCCAAGTCGGTGAAAGAGGCAATCCCAATGAGAACAAAGCCCATGTGGGAAATTGAAGAGTAGGCAATTTTCCGTTTTAAATTCCTTTGGGCAAAGGAAGTTAGGGCAGCGTAGATGATATTTACTACCCCCAAAACCACTAACACTGGTGCAACGTAAGCGTGGGCATCGGGTAGCATTTGGGCATTCATGCGAATTAAGGCATAACCACCCATTTTTAACAAAATACCTGCTAGTAACATATGCACTGGGGCTGTAGCCTCACCGTGGGCATCTGGTAGCCAGGTATGGAGGGGGATAATGGGCAGCTTGACAGCGTAGGCAATCAGGAAGCCGGCGTAGAGTAAAAGTTGTAAATTGAGTCCAAAATCCTTTAATGCGAGCGATCGCATATCGAATGTCACTGTATCGCCATAAAACCCCATTGTCAAGGAAGACAGCAAAATAAACAGCGAACCGCCAGCGGTGTACAAAATAAATTTAGTCGCTGCATATTGACGCTTTTTCCCTCCCCAAATTGACAGGAGGAAGTATATGGGGACAAGTTCCAGTTCCCACACCAGGAAAAATAACAGCATATCCTGGACGGCAAAAACGGCAATTTGACCGCCATACATTGCCAAAATTAGGAAATAAAACAATTTCGGCTTTAGTGTTACAGGCCAAGCTGCTAAGATTGCCAGGGTGGTAATGAATCCTGTTAATAGAACCAGGGGCATGGATAAGCCATCAACCCCTAAAGACCAATTTAAGCCCAATTGCGGAACCCAGGGATAACTTTCCACCAGTTGCAAATCGGGATTAGAGAAATCGTATCCAGTATAAAAAGCGCAGACAATGAGGACAAAATCTATCAACCCGACAATGAGAGAATACCAGCGCACGGTTTTTCCATCTTTATCTGGGATAATGGGAAGGAGTAGTGATGCGGCTATGGGAAATAAAATAATCGTCGTCAGCCACGGGAAATTAGCTATATTCATCACAATTAATCTGCTATTAAAATCACGTTTGGTAACAAGTTAGTATCTAATAACTTCTAAATCACCTTAAATCAAGGATTACAGCCACAAGGTTAACATAGATGCTCAATTTAAGTTAATTTTAGATAAAAGAATTAACCAAATTTACCGTTAATGTAAGCTTTGGTGTCTTCCTGTTGAGGATCACTGAAAATCATCTCAGTTGAGTTGTACTCTACTAAGTAGCCACTACGTCCACCTGTTTCGGAAGCTTTAACGTTAAAAAACGCGGTTTTATCAGATACTCGTGATGCTTGGTGCATATTGTGGGTGACAATGACGATGGTATATTGTTCTTTGAGTTCGTGAATTAGTTCTTCTATCCGTGCAGTAGAAATAGGATCAAGGGCAGAACATGGTTCATCCATCAGGATAACTTCTGGTTGCACAGCGATCGCCCGCGCAATACATAAACGCTGTTGTTGTCCACCGGATAAGGATAAACCATTTTGTCGCAATTTATCCTTGACTTCATCCCACAAAGCTGCTTGTCGCAAACTCCGTTCCACCAATTCATTCATATCACCTCTGTAGCCATTGATTTTCGCACCAAAGGCAATATTTTCATAAATTGACTTGGGGAAGGGGTTGGGTTTTTGAAATACCATACCAATGCGTCTTCGCACTTCTACAGGATCAATATTCTGTGCATAGATATTTTTGTCGTAGAAATAAACTTTACCTTCGGGTCTAAATGAGTCAATTAAATCATTTAGCCGATTATAACATCGCAATAAGGTAGTTTTACCACAACCGGAAGGACCGATAAAAGCGGTGACTCGATTTTTAGGAATATCTAACCAAACATTTTGTAAAGCCAAAAAATTGCCATAATAGATATTTAAGTTTTCTGTGCGTAAAACTGATTCAGTTCCATTAATTGTGCTAATGATAGTATTCATAAAATCGGGCTTGATGAAAAAGTTTTTTTTGGTGATAGCTAAATTAAATCTTTTTTTCTAGTAACCCAGCGAGCAATAATACTAGTAATTAAAACCATGAATACAAGAATTAAAGACGCAGCCCAAGCTAAAGATTGCCAAGTTTGATAGGGAGAAGTGGCAAAGTTGTATACTAAAACTGCTAGAGAAGCAGTTGGTTTGAGGATACTATCTGGCCAAAAAGAAGAAAAAAGAGCCGTAAATATTAATGGTGCAGTTTCTCCAGCCGCACGAGCGATCGCTAAAATAGAACCAGTGACAATTGCAGGTAATGCAGTTGGTAATACCACCAAGATCACAGTTTGCAAATTAGTGCTTCCTAGTCCAATAGATGCTTGCCGTAAATCTTGAGACACTAATTGCAATGCCTCGTCTGTAGTTCGCACAATAATCGGTAACATCAAAATTGCTAGGGCGACTCCACCACCCAGGGCTGAGTAAGAGCCTAAATTCAGCTTTACCAAGGTTAAAACCACAATTCCATAGGCAAATACCCCAGCAATGATCGAGGGAACTCCACTGAGAACATTAGTAGCGAAACGTATCCATCTGGCAATTCTTCGAGAACTAAACTCACTTAAATAAATTGCCGCCAACACACCAACAGGAACACTAATTATAGCAGCAATTCCTACCATTAATAATGTTCCCAAAATGGCATTCCCAAAGCCGCCATTTTTACCAAAGGGAGGAGGTGGCAACTGTGTAAAAATATGGGTGTCTAAACTACTAAACCCTCTAATTACTACATAATAAAGCACTGCCAATAAAGGAATCAGTGCCAAAACTCCACAGACAAAAGCTAATCCAGTCATGACCATATTAACCAATGTTCGAGGAGACGAAAGAGAACGAGTTAGGCTTCCTTGCGGAAACAAAGAATTCATAATTTAACCAATATAACTTTTACTAATTTCATAAAACACAAAATTATCTGCGTTTATCCTCAGATCCCCGACTTCTTTTATTTATTGTGTCCAGAAACTATAAATTGATGTTAGAAGTCGGGGATCTTATGCATTCTAAATTCGCCCCACTCGTGCCACAATAAAATCCGCCAGAATATTGACGATCATTGTTAAGATAAATAAAACTAAAGCTGCATACATTAAAGCAGCAACTTGTAACCCATTAGCTTCCGCAAATTGATTTGCCAATAAAGAAGAAATCGTATTTGATGGTGCTAAGAGAGAGATATGAATATTGTTAGCATTACCTATTAACATTGTCACAGCCATTGTTTCACCCATTGCCCTCCCAAGTGCCAACATTACCGCACTGACAATGCCAGAAAAGGCAGCAGGGATAATAACTTGAAAAATGGTTTCCCAACGGGTTGCACCTATTCCTAGAGCGGCTTGACGCAAACTTGAAGGCACAGAAATCAAGGCATCACGAGAGATAGCCGTGATAATTGGCAAAATCATAATTGCTAATATTACTCCTGCTGGTAACATCCCTGGTCCAGTGGGTGCAGAACTAAAAATTGGCAACCAGCCTAGATAAGTATGTAGCCATGTGCCTAGATTTTTTAACACAGGGATTAACACAAAAATTCCCCAGACTCCATAAACAACACTGGGAATAGCCGCTAGGAGTTCTACTAAAAATACCAGGACTAAATTTACCTGGGGGGGGAGGAAATTCTCACTCAATAAAATTGCTGTTCCTACACCAATAGGGAGGGCTAAAATCAGTCCAATTAAAGAACTGATGAGAGTTCCGTAAATTGCTGGGAGTACCCCATATTCATTATTAACAGGGTTCCAACTGCTGGTAAAAAAGAAATTAATCCCGAATTTTTGGATAGCTGGTAAAGCACTAGTAGTAATTTGCAAGGCAATCCATAATAGAATAGCAGCGATCGCTAGGGCAAAAATTCGGGTTATCCAAATAAAACTCTGATCTAGATTTCTATCTATTTCTGAACGGTTTTTCGTGGTTAATGGATCTTCTGGAAAGTTTATAGTCATTCTCCTGACTCCTGACTCCTGACCAAGGGCGCAGGCCCTGCGCCCCTACCTCTTACCTTGAGAATTAGCACCAACAGAAATATGATAATCAGGACTAATTTGATCAGCCGCTGCTGCGACTTTATTAATTACATTGGCTGGTAAGGGGACATATCCTAATTCACTAGCTATCTTTTGTCCATCAGTTAAAGCATATTCAATAGTTGCTTCCATTGCTTTAGCTTTGCCGGCATCAGTATATTTTTTATAGGCGAGAATCCAAGTATAAGTTACTATTGGGTAGGATTCTGCCCCTTCAGGGTCGGCAATAAAAGCACGAAGATTTTCTGGTAAAGTTACTGATGCTAGAGTTTTAGATGCTGATTCTTCAGAAGCTAAAACAAACTGGTTGGATTTATTTTCTAAAGATGCAAATTTGAGTTTACTTTCCTTAGCATAGCCATATTCTACATAACCAATAGAACCTTGAGTTTGTTGAATTTGGGCGGTGACACCTTCATTACCTTTAGCACCAACTCCTATCGGCCATTTTACACTTTTACCTTCACCTACCTGAGTTTTCCATTCTGGACTAATGGCACTAAGATGTTTGGTGAAAACGCCCGTAGTTCCACTACCATCAGCCCGATAAATAACTTTGATTTCCTCTTTTGGTAATTTTACATTAGGATTGATTTTAGCGATCGCCGGATCATCCCAAAATTTAATTTTACCTAAGAAAATATCAGTGTAAACTGCTCGTGATAACTGGAGTTGAGGAACTTCTGGCAAATTATAAGCGAGGACAATACTACCCGCAGTTAGAGGTAATAGTAGCACACCTTTTTCTGCCGGAACTTTGTTAATTTCTTCATCCTTCATTGCTACATCACTAGCGCCAAAGTCTAATGTTCCTTGGGTAAACTGCTCAACACCCGCACCACTACCCACAGACTGATAATTAACTTTTAAATTGGGATATTTTTTGTTTAACTCTGTAAACCAAGTTTGATAAAGTGGGGCAGGAAAAGAAGCACCCGCACCTATTAATTCCATATTACCTCCTAAATCTAGTTTCCTAGAATTGGCAGTAGTTGTATTTGTCGTTTTACCAGGAGACTCACTTATAGTTGGATTCTTTGAGTTAGTTTCTCCACAAGCTGATAGACTAATTACTACTGTTAATACAGATATTGCAACTATCAGGCGATGATTTTTCATGAAACTGATTTTAAGTAGAGCAATCCTATTTGAGTTGATCAAGCCTCCAGTTCGGGTCAGTGCATCTGGGATTTCATTATATTCACTAAAAACTTGTCAAACATCCTCTTAAAGGTAGGTTGATTATCCATTAAGGGAACACCAAAAAATAAATTACCCAATTTCGTGGGATGGGCATCCTGCCCGTCCTTGATGATTAGCGGGCTTTTCGTCCCGCACCACAAGAAATTTTTGGGTATTTTTTTAATTGGAAGTCCCTAAGTAGGTGAACACAATAAAACCAAACTGTGTAAAGAAACGTAAAATCGCTGAAAACGTCTTTACTATTGCCTATTGCCTATTGCCTATTGCCTATTACCTATTACCTCTTGCCTCTTGCCTCTTGCCTATTCCCTGTTCCCTGTTCCCTGCCTTCACAGGCAACTTATTCAGCAAACCCTACTTAGGAGAATTTCAATGTATAATTTGACAATTTCTGTTATATTAGCGATCGCTTCTTCAAAAGTATCTCCTTGAGAAAGACAGCCCTGAAAAAGAGGACAAAAAGCATGATCATTTCCGTTTTTCTCCTTTGCGAGAATGACGGTGTAATTGTAAACTTCTTGACCTTGCACCTACTGTTAATTAACCCTTGCGCCTAATCAATGTTTGCTGCCTCGAATCAACTGCTATGGTCTATGATAGGCTTGCTCCTCACAATGGGTGGTACTTTCCTGGAAGCTTATGGTGTTACCTCACCTTGGAACTGGAGTCAGCACGGAATTCAAACCCTTTCACTAGGTGTCAGCTATCAAATTGGTGCAGTCCTACTGGTAGGCTGTTTAGGAGGTCGAAATGCTGGTGCGCTCTCGCAAATTGCCTATTTAGTCATGGGATTAACCTTATTACCTGTATTTGCCGAAGGAGGCGGTATCGGTTATGTTAAACTATCTCAGTTTGGCTATTTACTGGGATTTATTCCCGGAGCTTGGATTTGTGGATATTTAGCCTTTAAAGCTCGACCTCGGCTAGAAACTCTAGCTTTTAGTTGTCTTTGTGGCTTATTCACCGTTCACGTCTGCGGTATTGCTTATTTAATCATCAGTTATATCTTACCCTGGAGAGGAACAGACAATCTATCACTGATTCAAGCTATTCTTAAATACTCCTGCTTTGCACTGCCAGGACAACTAGTGGTTGTTTGTGCCGTTACCATAGTAGCTTATGTGCTGCGACATATAATGTTTTATTAGTCATTGGTCATTGGTCATTGGTCAGTGGTCATTGGTCAGTGGTCATTGGTCAGTAGCAAGAAAAAACAACTGACAACTGACAAAGAACAACTGACACCCAACAAATTTATCATGCGTATAAAAAATCGCTTCTTCTGGATTGCCGCTCTGATAGCATTTCTATTAGACCAACTGACAAAATACTGGGTAGTGAAGACCTTTAACCCAGGACAAACACTACCACTGTTAAGCGGGATATTTCATTTTACCTATGTGACTAATACAGGTGCAGCCTTTAGTTTATTAAGTGGCAAAGTAGAATGGTTACGCTGGCTATCTTTGGGTGTTAGTTTAGTATTGATAACCATTGCATTAACTGGACCATTGTTAAGTTTTTGGGAGCAAATGGGTTATGGTTTGATTTTAGGGGGAGCAATGGGCAATGGTATTGATAGATTTATACTAGGGTATGTCATTGACTTTCTTGATTTTCGGTTAATTAATTTTGCCGTGTTTAATATGGCTGATTCTTTTATTAGTATTGGTATAGTCTGCTTGTTAATTGCCTCATGGAAAAAAACACCAAGTAATTAAAAAATTTAATTCTTCTTTTGGAAATTCCCCTACTTTCCCGTTAATTTTTAACTTTTAACTTGCAATTGTTTATGAGTTTTCCCCAACCTCCTCAAAAGCCAAAAACTATAATTGGTCAAGTAACTCAAGCGGTCAGCACCATTCATGCTAGAGTCAACTTCTCCATGAAGCTCAAACCCAATGCTAAAGTACCAAAACTATTCGTCCATGATGCCGGCGGGAACCAAGAAGAAGAATATGATTTATTAGGCGATCGCTATATACTAGGACGGAGTTCAAAATCCTGTGATATCGTCGTCCGTAACCCACTTGTCAGCACGGTTCACCTCTCATTATCGCGGGACTCCACCCAAAACACCCCCGTTTTCACAATCAAAGACGAAAACTCCACCAATGGTATTTATCTCGGCAAAAGGCGGATAAATACCCTAGAACTGCGTCATGGAGATATCATTAACTTAGGACCACAGGATCTAGCTGATGCTGTGAGTATTCAATACATAGACCCACCAGCCTGGTACGTCAAAGCTGCCACCTGGACAGCCTATGGAGTCGGTGGTGTCACGGCTTTAATTGCCTTAGCCATAGGTGCAGAATGGCTGAAATTTTCCGTTAGACCCCTACCTACAGCCACTCGCGCCCCTGTCGTTGTCTATGCCCGTGATGGCTCAACCCCACTCCGTGAACCCCGCAATATCGCCCACGTAGACCTGAAACAATTATCAGACTTTGGCCCATATTTAGCTGCTGCGGTCGTAGCCTCGGAAGATAGTCGCTACTACTGGCACTTTGGGGTAGACCCCTTGGGTGTATTGCGAGCCGTACTTATCAACAGTCGTAGCGGTGACGTTCAACAGGGGGCAAGTACAGTTACCCAACAAGTAGCTCGAAGTTTATTCCGGGAATATGTAGGCAGTCAAGACTCTTTAGGACGGAAAGTTAAGGAAGCCGTCGTCTCCCTCAAACTAGAAACCTTTTACAGCAAAGACGATATTTTACTAACTTACTTAAATCGGGTATTTTTAGGTGCAGACACTTCCGGCTTTGAAGATGCAGCCAAATATTATTTTAACAAATCCGCCAAAGAATTAACCCTAGCGGAAGCAGCCACCTTAGTAGGGATTTTACCCGCCCCCAATGCCTTCGATTTTTGTGGCAGTGGTCCCCGGAAACTCGGTGCAGCCGACTACCGCAATCGAGTCATTAAACGACTGCTAGAAATGGGCAAAATTACCCAAGAAGAAGCCAACCGCGCTCGCCGTTCTACCGTTCAAGTTAGCCCCAAAGTTTGCGAAAGGCAAGCCAAAACCATTGCCCCCTATTTCTATGATTATGTCTTTCAAGAACTCACATCAAGGCTAGGTCCAGCAGCAGCTAGAGAGGGTAACTATATCATCGAAACCCAACTTGATCCAACTATCCAAGCCAAAGCCGAAGCTGAGTTAAAAAATTCCGTCACCAAAGCCGGCTCAAATTTTGGCTTTTCCCAAGGAGGAATGGTAACTCTGGACTCAAAAACCGGGAGTATTGTGGCTATGGTAGGCGGGACTGATTACAAAAAAAGCCAGTTTAATCGCACCGTTCAAGCCCAAAGACAACCGGGTTCTACCTTTAAAATTTTTGCCTACGCTGCGGCTATAGAAAAAGGGTTTTCGACCTATAGAAGTTATTCTTGTAGTCCTTTAACTTGGCAAGGTTTTACCTATAAACCCTGTCGGGCTGGTGCTGGTGGTAGTTTAGACATAGCCACTGGTTTGGCAATGTCAGAAAACCCCATTGCTTTGCGGGTAGCCAAGGAAATTGGTTTGAATAAAGTGGTAGATATGGCGCAGCGGTTGGGTGTTAAATCCAATCTTGAGGCAGTACCCGGTTTGGTATTAGGTCAAAGTGTGGTTAATGTGTTAGAAATGACCGGGGCATTTGGGGCAATTGGTAATCGTGGAGTCTGGAATCCCCCTCATGCTATTAGTAAAATCCGTGACAGTAGTGATTGCAAGGATCTTAAAGATTTTGAAACCTGTCGGGTGATTTACTCCTTCGATACAGATCCAAATGGTTCTAAACAAGTGCTAAAACCAGCAGTTGCCAATCAAATAACTACTATGATGCGGGGAGTAATTACTAGTGGTACAGGTCGTAGCGCAGCTATTGGTTTAGGTGAAGCAGGTAAAACCGGAACAACAAATGATAATGTAGACCTCTGGTTTATTGGTTTTATTCCTAGTCGTCAACTTGTCACCGGCATTTGGCTAGGAAATGATAATAATTCACCTACCTCCGGCAGCAGCGCCCAAGCGGCACAACTTTGGGGTAATTATATGGGTAAAATTACTAAGTAGGGTTTGTTAAAAAAGTCTTTTCGTTATGGCTAGAAGTCGGGGTGAAGAATTATCTTCTGTGCATAAGCACTTATGCCTTTAATTAAATGAACGTGGGTTCGACCAATAATTTTTAACCCCTCTGGTGAACCTCTCCCTAACCCTCTTCTAAGGGACTTCCAAGAAGTAAATTATCCTGATTAACGAACCACAGAGGCGCAGAGGACACAGAGGAATAAGGGTTTGAGAGATTTTTGCGTTAGGTGGTTGAGTATTTTTTTATTTGGAAGTCCCTAAGAGGATGTTTGAAAAGT
>NZ_JADEWA010000704.1:0-1711 GCF_015207865.1 Dolichospermum sp. LEGE 00246 | reverse complement strand
TGCTCCAAAGAGCCTCCTTGCGGGTAATGTTAGCTAGATGCCTCCGGCACGCTGGCGCGAACGACAATGTTAGAGGTCGGTAACTATCTTAAAAGCACTGGTTTAACCCTTAAGCCTGTTTAACTTTTAAGTTCTAGAGCAGGGAACTAGCTACGCATCCTCTGGTAGGTCTTTAACTCTTACCTCTAACGTAGTTCGGTTAAGAACTGAGTCTGGTCAACTAGGCTTTTACAAGCCCTCACTTACCCGAAGGGAAGTGATGGGTGGTTGACTAAATGGCACAATAGATGATTATAGTCAAAATATGCTTTCTATATTTCAATACCTTGTCCATTTTCTCCTTTGTTGGGTTAAGCGATCGCGCAACCCGACGCATTTGTTGGGTTTCGTACCTCAACCCAACCTACAAATCAAGACTTTTTTCGATTTGGACAAGGTATTGCTATATTTCAATACCTTGTCCATTTTCTCCTTTGTTGGGTTAAGCGATCGCGCAACCCGACGCATTTGTTGGGTTTCGTACCTCAACCCAACCTACAAATCAATGCTTTTTCCAATTTGGACAAGGTATTGATATTTTTGATTCGCTAATTTGGGTAAAAGTTCCATGTCAGGAGAAAAACGTAGAAAACCAAGAAGTGAACCCGCACCTACACTCTATCAAAAAAATCAACCAATTTGGAAAACGGCAATTATCCAAGTTTTGCGGGGGACGATTGGTGTTTTAGAAACTACAGTAGTTAAACTGGAGACAGAAACACCCGCTGATACTCAGAAAAAAACTAATTTTTTATGGCGTTGGGATGGATTTTTAAGGACATTCCGCTTATTTTTACCATCAAATATATCTAACAATGTATCAGATACGCTGCTGACAGGGATTTTTGCAGTAATTTTTGTGGTGACAATAGGAATAACTACATTTATGTTTATTCCTAAATCTGTGGAAGTCGCAACTGTTCCCCCGGTAGAAGCGGTTATCCCACCAAAATCAGTTATAGAACCAGAACCAACTCCCACCCCAGTTATAGAACCTGAAGTCATACCAACCCCCACCCCAGTTGTTGAACCGGAAGTCATACCAACTCCGGTTATAGAAACTGAAACTACCCCAACTCCAGTTATCGAATTAACACCTGAACAAGCTTTACTAGCAGCAATTGAAAATCAGTTTTCGGATATTACCATTGCTGTTAAAAATACGCAGGATAAAAATATTATTTCTCAACTCATAAAACCTCTTCAAGCTAACTTCCGTACTAGTGATTTAACTGTGAAAATTAGTGATATTTGGTATAACCTGGAAAAATCTCAACAGGATAAACTAGCAGCGGATATATTACAACGTTCCCAAGAACTTAATTTTATCCATTTAGAAGTTGTTGATTTTCAAGGGAAAATAATTGCCCGTAGTCCAGTTGTGGGTAATAAAATGATAATTTTTAAACGTTGAAAGTTGATAGACAGTTATTTTGTTAATAAAGATTAATATCACAAAACATTTCATCTGGATTTCATATTCCCATGAAAAGCTAGAATCATAGTTAAGAGGATGTTTTAAAAGTATTAGATGAAACCGATAATCTCCAAAAACCTAACCCCCCTGCCCCCTTCCCTACGAGGGAAGGGGGTTTTCAAAGCCTCTCCCCGCTTCGGGGAGAGGTTTGGAGAGGGGTCTGTTTATACATTAAAAACTTTTCAAACACCCTCT
>NZ_JADEWA010000703.1:0-1715 GCF_015207865.1 Dolichospermum sp. LEGE 00246 | reverse complement strand
CCCTGCCCCCTGCCCCCTGCCTCTTATCTTTTGCCCCTTGCCTTAAAAATGTGTTTTATGTTACGATGAAGCAATACTATTGGCTATTAGCGGAAAAGTTTCTGCTGAACTAGCTACGTAGAAAATACCATAATGTTAAGGAATGGTATTTTGTTCTGCGGGCAAGAATTAAGAAGAATGAATTTACTGTGGTGGATAGTTGGCTATTAAATTAACAATTCCTAAAATTAAAGTGATATTAGCCCACGATTGCATAATTGCTTTCGTGGCGAATAAGCTTGATCCCAACAAAAAAACTGTATTCTATAAGTTGATAGCATGACTCACGCCACGCTACAATATCGGATTGCAGAAATTGGTTTGTGGCAGTTTTAGTCCATAGTATCTATTCAAAAACCAAAGCCAATTTATTGTTTTTGTCTTGCCCTGTTTAATCCCAATTCGGAGGTATGTTCCATGTCCATTCGCCTATATATAGGAAATTTGCCCAAAGAAGAAATAGATCGTCAAGATTTGCAAGCTGTGTTTGCAGAAGAAGGCGATGCTGTCACCACCAAACTAATTAAAGACCGGAAAACAGGCAAATGCCGGGGTTTCGGGTTTTTAACAGTGAATAATGACGAACAAGCAGATCAAATTATTGAAAAATATAATGGTCAAATGTTCAAAGATACACCCATTAAGCTAGAAAAAGCTTTACCACGGACTAAAGGTGAGGAAGGTGAAGAACAACAACCACAACAACAAGTTCCCAAACCAATTATCCAAGGTAGTAGCGCCCCTAGTCCTAGCGGCAATAAAGAAGGTAATCGTCGGGATAGAAGTAAGAAATCTCGGCGTGGTAGCGGTGGTGGTAGTGCGCGTGAGACTGCTACTAGCGTTGATAACGAAGCTTTTCGTCCAGATCCCCGTTGGGCAGCGGATTTAGAAAAGCTAAAACAAATGCTGTCAGCACAAACTACGAACTAAATTGTCTGTTTAGTAAATATGCTTTGAGAGTAATTCTTAAAGCTTATTTTGGATTAGTGCCAGCAAGCAGGAATGTCTTTCGTCACCCAAGAAAGTCCAAATTTAATCAACAAGTGGTGCAGGTAGCTATATCAGGTTATCTGCACCATTTGTTTTGGCAATTTTTGCAGTTTGACCGAAAAATTTTAGATTTTGGATTGGGACTTTTCGGTACAAGTTCCCCGCCCCTTCAGGATGGAACTAATCAAAAATACTGGCTGCGCTGCGAACGCCAATCTAAAATCCTCAATCTCCACACTTGTTTGGTGGAGTCAATGCAAAATCTGTTGACGAGGTGATTACACAAAATTTGTGATTTTTTAGGAAAACTGTATCTAAATTAACAAAAATTCTCACAATGTAGGAATAGTATAAGCTAATACAATTAGCTTAATTAAATCAAGGGTTTTGAAAATGATGGGGTAATTAAGGTGATATTTTCGGCAATTTGATTTTGATGTATTGACTTTGAGGAAAATTATTTTGATTGATTGAACTTTGTAAATAATCAAGTGTAAATGTCTAACTTATGATGTGATGTGGCGTTGCTACTTCAGGTAGGTTTTATCATGGATTAACTAATATATCATGATAGATAATATCCGTTTGTCTATGTCAAAAGATAGGCAACAATATCTATCAAGGGTATTAAATATAAATATAGAAAGTGGGGAAAATTAACCAACATTTTGGCAATAGTTAAAATA
>NZ_JADEWA010000702.1:0-1725 GCF_015207865.1 Dolichospermum sp. LEGE 00246 | reverse complement strand
TCACTTAAATCATTCTGATATTCTTTTTCATAATCAAAAATTCTAAACGCTAAATAGCGCAAAATAACTTCTCTATCTTTCATTCTTGTAGCAGATATTCCATAATCAATAGCTTTTTTGAAATAGTCTGTTTCTGATAATTCTTTGAGAAGTTGAGTTGATTTTCCCGAAAATATACAATTTCTAACTTCTTGACGTTCAAGTTTTGTACCACCAGTATTGATTCTATTAAAAATATCATAAACAACCTTAGCTGGTACAGAAGGTCTGATCAAGTATATATTAAGTTTCTTATCTTCTATTCTAGTTTGATAGTCACTGGGGAGTTTTTTGAGTCCTGAAAAATTATATCCATTCAAATCAGTTAAAGCTTCTAAACCTTTTAATTTAAATTCATCATTAACAAACTCATGTAAAGTTGATGTTCGTTGTAAACCATCTACAATAATATATTTACCTTCTACTGTTTGATTAACATACCAAGGAGGTAAGGGAAAGTTAAGAATAACTGATTCAATAAATTTACTTTTTTGTTCTGGTTTCCAAACTAGATTACGTTGAAAATCAGGATCAATAATCAGTTTACCATTATCATATTTTCTCATTAACTCGAAAATTGTTTGTGGTTCTTCTCGAATGTCAATGTCTGCTGCATTTGGATGATAAGGATATAAACCTCCGTAATCATCTCTGTCTTCTTCAGCAGTATCTTCATCTTTCTCAATGACATCGCTATCTTGTAATTCTTCATCCATATCTTTTACTCCTTTTCTTGTCTAAAGTGTTTAACAGTTTAATTATGACATCTTCGAGAAGAATAGAATTGGTTATAGCTACTTTTGAGGAAGTTATTAGATAGCGACTTTCATTTATTCCCCCTTCACAAATTCCAAATATCCTTTACTCAGTTCTTCTACAGACAAATTATAAAATTGCTTACCGTGTTCTGGTGTTGCTAAATCTGGATTTGAACCCATACGACCATCTGGATAACGGGAACGAAAATCAACAGCACTATAAATTTTATGTCCACTAGCAACTTCTGGAGCAAGAAAAGCTTTTTTAATTGCTTCTGGATAAATATATTGGGTAACAGCTACTTCGCTAGGGGTAGCGTGAGAACCTTCTTGATTACCATATAGTTCTTTGGCAAGTTTGTACACAGAACCACCCATAAACCAATTACCAATTTGACATTGCACTTTTGCAGAATTGGGAATTTGTAAATCTTCTAAATGAGCGTAAGTTTCGGAAAAAGCAGCTTTGAGAGTGGCGATATTTCCCCCATGTCCATTAATAAAATAGAACTTGGTAAAACCAGCTTTTACTAAACAAGTCAAATAATCTTTTATTACTAAAATTAAAGTGCTAGGACGTAAACTAATTGTGCCAGGAAAGGCTGTATGATGTAATGCCATGCCTACATTAATTGTTGGTGCTACCATTGCTTCAGTTGCTTCACCAACACCTTTAGATATGGATTCTGCACAAATTGCATCAGTCCCAATTAATCCTGTTGGTCCATGTTGTTCTGTTGAACCAATGGGTAAAATAATTCCTTGAGATTGTTGTAGATAGGTTTCAACTTCCGGCCAAGTGCTTAAATGTAAGAGCATTTTTTTTAGAGGAGTCAGGAGTCAGGAGTCAGGAGTTCAGGAGTTCAGGAGGTAGGGAGGTAGGGAGGTAGGGGAAGTAGGGGGAGTAGGGGAAGTAGGGGAAGTAGGG
>NZ_JADEWA010000102.1:0-13757 GCF_015207865.1 Dolichospermum sp. LEGE 00246 | reverse complement strand
GGGATAGACAAAATATCATTTATACTTATACAATTAAGCATATTTAATTTGAACCAAAGATTCTACTGTTGCACAGGTGTAATTTTTTAGTTATCAAAGTCGAGTGTAGCTATGCTTAGGGAAATTATTCTGCCACAAGAAGAAATTAGCTGTCAGACAATGACCGCATCACATATTCAAAAGTTTTGTCAATTACAGTCTGAACAGTTAACTAATCAATATCCAATTCTGTTAGCTCGGATTGTCTATTATGATTGTTATTTTCAAACCCAGAAAGAAGTCATTAACTATGCTAATAATCAGGTACAACTATCACCCAAATCCCTTAAATATTTGCGTTCAGAGTCATGGTTGATTAACTTCCCTCCTGTGGGACAAATATATGAATTGAAAATACCAGATATACATTTATTCTCATATATTTTTCCCATAGGCTATAGAAATCAAAAACCAGAATATATACAGATAATCGCAGAAGAGGCTCTTGCAAAAAATGTACAAGAGTACATAAAAAAATCTGCCATACTACTGAGCAACTATGCAGACATATATTTAGATCATGCTAGACAGAAAACTGAAATTCGACTGCTAGAACACTTACTGCATCGAGTTGGACACCAACTGCGGGGCTATTTAGCTTTGATTGGATTGTATGCAAACAATTTATGTTTTGGCTTAAAAGACCATCCTAGATATGAAGAAGCAAATATTATTTGCCAAAACATAGAAGATATAGATACTAATCTCACAGCACTAATACATTGCGGTCAAAGTGAGAAATTAAGAGTAACTCCACGGGACTTAAGAAATTTAGTACTTGAAAGTATCAAATCCTTACAGCCTCTACTCAATGAAAAGAAAGTAAAAATCTCGATTCCCGAAACATCTGCCACTTTGTTAATAGACTACTTACAAATTAAGCAAGTTTTTAACAATATATTAAGTAATGCTATCTACTTTAGTCCTGAATCTGGAATGATTACTTGTACCTGGCAGATTTTTCAAGAAGAAGTGCTAATTAAAATCTCAGATCAAGGGAAGGGACTGTCTCCAGAAGATGTGCAAAAAATATTTACTCCTTTTTATACTCGTCGTCCAGGAGGTACAGGACTAGGTTTAACTATTGCCAAGAAAATTATTCTAGACCACCAGGGAAATTTGTGGGCGCAAAGTGCATCACAGGGTGGAGCGCAATTTTGTATCATTCTGTCTCGATCTAAGAATATCTAGGAGTGTCAACAATGTCTAATGGCAATTCTCTTACTGTTCTTTTAGTAGAAGACAACGAACAGTTTCGCCAAGGTTTACGTACTCTCTTGAGTTTTTATAGTAGTAATGGTTTATTACCCATAACAATAGTGGGTGAGGCTAACTGTTCAGCTCAGGCGTTAAAACTTACACAAGATAAATCACCAGATTTAATCTTACTAGATTTGCAACTAATCGGCAGCGATGGCATTACACTTCTAGTTTCTCTAAAACAAACTGCTTATACTGGTAAAGTCTTAGTTTTATCGGCTCACCAAGAAGATGAATGGATTTTTCGCGCCATTCAAGCTGGAGCATCTGGTTATGTGTTTAAAAACCATTTAGCTACTCAACTGAGCGACGCTATTAACATGGTAACTAAGTCACAAATTTATCTACCTTCAGAAGTTGCTGGTCGTTTTTTCCGGTTCTTTCAGGCCTATTCAGATTCTTGTTTGCGTGCTTACCATCAGTTGAACTTAACAGAAAGAGAGCAAGAAGTTTTACACTGGTTAACTCAAGGTGCTTCTAATGAGGAAATAGCTAATCATTTATACGTGACAGTTGCTACAGTTAAGGCTCATCTGACTAGTATTTTTGAAAAGTTGAAAGTTAAGAGCCGTACTCAAGCGATAATTACTGCTTGGAAGTTAGGAATTGTCAAAGCTTAAATTTTTAATTTTTCAGGAGAGATTCAGGTAAAGAAACCTAATTACTGGACTTTAGACTCTATTTGGGCGATCGTATCTGCTGGAGATACGTTACCATGGATCACAGAAAAAATCCCTGGTAAGTATTCATCCATCATCACATTGGCTTTTAGCATTCTCGCTCGATAGAGTGAATATTGAAGATACTTTACTCTTGAGCTTCTTTTGGCTTTAACATCTGCCAAATTTCTGCATCAACTTGGGTTAAATATTGCAACTCTAACTCACCTATTTTCTGAATTATGCGCTTTCGGTCAATAGCTCGCAGTTGAAACACCATTGCTACGGAAGGTAAAGTTAAACCATTCCGTTCTGATGGCTCAATCCTGACTGTAAATGGAAAACGCAATGCACCCAATGAAGACGTAACCGGAACAATCATCAACATCGGAGAAGTTGCAATATCTGTTTGAACCGCAATCGCTGGACGATTACCCTTTTCTTCTCTCTTATCTGACTCAGGTAAACCAACTAACAGAATATCCCCTCTAGCCATTTAGTTCTCCACTTCATGGGAAACAGCTACCGCATCAAGTGATGCTAGTGTCGCTTCCATACTTAGCCAGTCCTCATCACTGGCTGTTTCCCAAGCCGCAAACTCTTGAACCAATTCAGTCGGTATCTGCATGAGCGAAGGGGTCAGCAACGCTGTTATTTCGTCACTAACAGAATATCCATGTGCCTGTGCTTGTTGAAAGAGTGCTTGGTATAGCTCAATTGGTAACGTTATAGATGTGTCAATGGTTTTAGTAGTTTTCATAGCAGAATCGCAATTCAACCATTCCTTAGAATTATAACTCAGATTAATCAAGGCTTTTGGACTAATATAAGACTAAAAGATGCGATCGCACTGCTAACTGCTAATCATTTTCTATTTGGGCGATCGCATCTGCTGGAGATACGTTACCATAGATCACAGAAAAAATCCCTGGTAAGTATTCATCCATCATCATCACATTCGCGTAAACCAACCTTTTAATAAGTGCGGTGCTGAGGCGATCGCCTTCTACATCAATACTGGTTTTATAGCTAATTTCCCCGTCGTTAAAATCTAGTTCAAAGTTGCCGATCATCATGCCAGAATTAGCTCTAGTGAGAAATTCTGCTACAGCTAGTCGCTTTTCTTCTGGTGCGTTAACTGGACAAATGGAGTAAAAGATAAATTGTTGTTGTTCGTCTCTGGCTCTAGCGTAACAATTCCATTTACCATTTTCACCTTGAAAACTTATTTGTAAAGCCGGTTGTCCTGAAAGTTGTACAAAAGGCCAATCATCAGCAGTGAAGAAATTGATCATTTCCTCAAAAATATTACTATTTGTAGATGATATGCTAATTTCTTCTGGATTAATATTATTTAATTCTGTTAAAAATGTATTGATTCCTTCCATCATTTTGGTAGCAGTTTCTTGAGTTTTGGTTGATAAATTCGCTTCAGTCCAATCTTGAAAAAAGTTGATAATTCTTTCGGTAATACCTTCACTAGAAGTTGCTGTTTCAGTAAGTTTTTCTGGACTAATATAAGACCAAAGAGTTTGATAACCGATTTCTCCTGATTCCTGTTGCTGTTTTACAGATAAAGCTAACCAACTTTCGGTAGATAGGAGAATATTTTCGGGTTGTTCTTGGTTTAATTTGAGGATATAATTTGCAGTTTCTTCAATGTTGTTAGCGTGTTCTGCTAAGAGTGGTAATAAGTCAGGTTTTAAAATTGTTTCTATTGTAATGTTTGGTTCAGGGAGGAATTTTCCTGGATCAAAGTTGCGGATATCTGGTTTGAGGTTGAATAATGCTTCAGTGTCAATGCGTTGGTAGAGTTGTGGGGTGACTTGGAAGGTGAGACGACACGCGATAAGTTCGTTGTCTTGTTTGCTTAGAGTGAGGGTGACAGCGCGAATGGTTAAGGTGGTTTGATAGGAGTCATTTAGGGTTAAGTTGGTGTTTATTTGATCATGTTCTGTTGTTGTATTCATGCAAAATTAATCATGTAATAAATTTATTCATTATTCAACCTTTGAAAATCAGAAGCGTCAAAATCTGGAAAAAGTTGCGGCATGATTTCTCTAAAGTTGCTCTCTTCAACTGAGATGGGTACATAAGGGTTAACATATTGAGGTTGAGCAATAGCTGTATGCCAATACCAAAAACCGCGCGATTTAAGTAATAGTTTAAGATAACCTTCAAAATCTACACCTAGTGAACTCATCTCTTCACCGCAATAATGATAATAGACTTTTGGGTTATCAGAGCCATCTAAATAAAATGCTGCACAAGCTTCTTCAATAAAGAAGTCTAGAGGATGTAAAGGTTTTTGAGGATCAGCTTCACTAAAATAAATAATATCTTTCCAGTCATTAAATACTTCCTCAACAGGTAACAAATTAATATATCCAGCAGCTAAACCACCTCTGGGTGGTTTTTTGTTAGACTTTCTTTCCCAACAAATTTGAATACCGTTTGCCTGACTATAAAAATCAATCATTGCTGGTGTAAGGTTAAAATACCTCTTTGCGGCATTGAGTTCCTCTATCGTTGCTGGAGGATTAAAATTACATACAACAACATTAATATCTGGGTGTTCTTCCAGCATCTTTAGCATTGAACGAAATTGGTTTATCATATTAATTTTTCCCTATTATTATAATTTTAGTTTACTCTTTGCTTTTTATTCTGCCTATCATATTTCATGTCTATGGATGGCTTACGTTTTATTTCAGTATCTTCTGGAAGTTTATGTTCCAACACCTCATCTAAAAGAATTTTATCTTTTTTCCAGTGTTCTGGAGATTCTCCCGTCATTTCAGTATTTTCAAGTTCCATTCGATAAACTTTAAAATTTAATTTAGTTGCTAAATATTGCTCTTCTGGTATATGCTTTCTTCCATCATGATTACCATATTCAACATTTACTTTATAACTGACAACCATTCTCGTATTAAACACCCATTCTTTAACTTTTCTTTCTATTTCTCCCTCCATGATAGTTGAATTAAAAGTTCTCTCAAGAGGTGTGAGATTTTTGCTAATCCCAGGACCGTGAACATTATGATTGAGTAGATGTCCTTGAACGTATTTACCTGACCTTTTATTTACTGCTTGCCATAAATTTGAAACCTCAGACGGTTTGCTACCGAATGTATTAGCAGGTATCATGCTTAAAGGTTCGGCTATCATTTCCTTGCCATCAAGACTGGTTTCATTTGTTTCGGAATTTATAGTTCTTGTAGTAGGTTCAAATTTAACATTACTTGGTGGTAGCTTGCCTATGTGTGTGGTTGGCTGCATTGTTAGCACTAATTTAGACAAATTATTCATTTCATTTCTGATTGTTGTTTCTCTTGCATTTTCATTTTTTGGTGTTGTTAATTGTTTTTTATTAATTTGTTCCATTATTTTTTGATAACTAGCTTTTACTTCGTCTATCTTTGGATGTCCTTGAGCCAATTCCATAAATTTCTTGAATGTTTTTGGTTTACTGGCCACCATCATGTCTATAGAATTGCCCTTCTTTTCAAAATAAAGTGTATGTGATTCACCATTTTTGGCTTGGAAATGCTTTTTGATTTTCCACCATTCCACTATCGCATCTACTTTTTCTTTTCCTTTGTTTACTGTCTTCGTATATTTATCTTTCATAGCCTCTTTCTTACCCTCAACCCAATTGTGGGCGGCTTCCTTCTTATCCTCAACCCACTGCTTACCGGCTTTATATTTCTCCTTCGCTGAATCTTTAACAGCATTAAATTTCTTACCAAATTTACTCTTATTAAACTTATTACCAACAGCCTTAAACGCCTTCGTACCTTTATCAATTACCCAATTCACTGCTGTTTCCATCGGTTTCCGCAGTTTTTGGAATATTGCTTGAATCTTGCCAGCAATACCATCCAAGCCCAAAAGACTCGCTAGGAAACTGATGACAACTGGTAAAGATTTAGCTAGAGCATTTTCCACACCTTTAATTGCTTGATCTAGTGAACCACTAGCGATCGCCACAATCGAATTTAGTATCGCATTAATTAAATCAGCAATTTGCCCAGCCCTTTCAATAAAGAATTTAACAATCTCATAAATTGCCTTACAAGCCTTAATAAATGCCGAAGCTGGAGTCAACAGGCTCAGAACCCACTCAATCCCTGCCATCACCACTTTTTCAATGATAAAGTTCTTGATAGGTTCAATGATCAAAGCGTTGAGATCGCCCATTTTCTCTTGAACCATCTGCCAAATCCCAGCCACGCCCTGAGTAGCTAAAATTTGAAATACCTCAACAGTTTGTTCCATGCGGCTGACTTTTTCTTCACCGTCTTCACCTAATCGTTTCACAGCTTGGGCGCGAATTGCTTCATAAGTGAAGCCCAAAAGCTGCATTGCTAGGCTAAAAATACCTTTGAGGTCGAAGTTTTCGGGCATTTGAATACCAGCTTGTGCCATTGTGCCAGTCAGCCAACCAATTAAGCCATTCTGGAGGTGCTTTCCAATATTCTTCATAAAGCTGAGGAAGCCTTGCTTCACAGCATTCACCAAATTACTTAAGAACCCAATCGGGTCTTTAATGATTTGTCCAACTACACTAGCAGCCCTTGCTAATACCTCAATCAACATTTTGGTCAGTTCGATAATCGTTTTGACCACACCCACCACAAAGTCTAAGGCTTTTTCAATTAAACCTTTATTCGCCGCTTTCATTTCATCAATGCGGGCATCAACGGCTTGCAAGTTTTCCTGATATTTCTGGGCTAAAGTGTCAATTAACTCATTCTGTTTATTCTCAACACTTTGCTCTAACTCCTCAAATTTACTTTCAATTGTTGCGGCTGCTTCCTGACCAATACCTTTCAGGTCTTGGGGTAGTTGGTTGATGTAGTTTTGAATTTCCCGTTTACCATTGGCGATTTCGGCTTTGGCTTGGGTTAGTCCTTGACTGATAATGGCGACTACTTTGTTAATTACACCATCCATCTGCTTGATGTAAAACTGGCGACCCTCTGTATAAAAGACATTCACCTCATCGGGTAAACCGACAAATTGGTCTTTAATCCACTTTGTCCATCCCCATGTACCACCATAGCGATCGCTCTTATAATCGTCCATGCGCTTGCCGACGTAATCCTCAAAGGCTTTCTTCGCCTCACCCGCACCAGCATCAAATTCTTGCTGAACTTTCCCGTCTAAGTCACCGAGGGTTTTCTCAACTTTGGTTTTAGTTCCTTCGTAAATTTTATTAATATCACCGGCAACTTTTGCCCGTGCTTGTTCATCTTTGCCTTTAGTTCCTACCTGTTGATCTGCTACCTGTCCCAAATGCTGGCTACGGATACCGTGCATTCCTTCCAGATGCTGTTGGGCTGTAGCTTCCGCCGTAGCTTTAGCATTAGCTATGATGCCTTCTTCTTGCTGACGATATTTAGCTGGTGCTTGTACAGCATCGGTTTGAGCCTCTTTTTTGCTGGACAGTGCTGCTTGGAAATCTGGCTCATTGGATTTTGCTAACTGTTCTTCGGTAACATTAGCCTCAGCCATTTTTTGGTCAAGATTTTGACTGTCTTTTTTCAGTGGTGCTTCAACTTCACCTTGACCTTTAGATTTAGGTGTTGCTTTATCTGCGCCGATATTTGCTGGGGCTGCACCTGGATTATTTGCTGTTAAAGGGGTTACTTGTTTGGTTTCAATACCGCTGGTATCTGGTTTGGCTTTGGTTTTTTCTTCTAGGTCACTTTGGGAGTCTTGCTTTTGTTCTTTAACCTTGCCGCTCAAATCCCCTTTAACGGCATCCAATTTATTATTTTTCTTAAAATCGTCCGCTTCTTTGAGATTTTTGGGAGCCATATCCGCAATGCGCTCCATCAATTTGGCTTTCAAGTCCGCAGCATCAAATCCTGGGGTTTGGGCTTGTCCCATCTCACCCACTTGGTTAGCTTGTGCCTTGCTCTCTACTTCATTTCCAGGAGGTTCGGCTGCTGCTTGCGCTTCCTGGGCTTTACTATTAGCTGGGGCGTGTTCTTTCTGCCCAATGGCAACCTGTTTTGTGCTATTAACTACTGCTTTAAATGCTGGGTCATCTTCAGGGGAAGTTGGAGCTTTTTCACCATTACCAGTTTCTATCGCTGGCAATTGTTCTGCTGTATTAACTACATCTGTTAATAGTGATTTTACGGTTATTTGACCTGCCTGTTGTCCAGATAATTCTGGGGCTACTCCTGGTAATTTACCTTCTCCTTCTCCTTGCTGTTGGGAAGTGATTTTTTGAGTATTAGAATCAGTATCTTTTGATTCTGGCTGTTTTTGTTGATTTCCCTCAGATTGTTTCTGAGTTGCTGATGGATTTTGAGAAGATGCTACTGCTGCATCATCTTTTTTTGTCGGTGGTGGTTCTGTTGCTCCATTTCCTGCCTCTGCTGGTGGTGTTGAGGCTGATTGATGGTTTTCTGTGGTTGCCTGATTTTGTTGTTCGCCGTTTTCTGTATCAGTTTTGACTTCTACTGCATCTGTTTGATTTTGGTTATCGTCTTCACTGGGTTTTTGGGGATTTTCCCGCAGTTGGATGGTTTGCCCATTACCAGCATATTTTCTCTGGATTTTGTTTTCTTTTGGTGCTAAATGCAGGGATTTACGCTGTACTGCACTACCATTTTGCTGGACAACGTGGGTCAACTCATGAGCTAGTAGTTCCTTACCTACATTACTTCCCGGTGAGTATTCCCCCTGACGGAAGAAAATATCCTGCCCTGTGGTGAAGGCACGAGCCTGTATAGATTTATTTAATTTATCAGAATTATTATCTGTATGAATATTGACGCTACTGAAATCAGCCCCAAATGCCTGTTCCATTGGTTGCTTGATATCATCTGCAAGGGGCTGTCCACCACCACGAGACTGTTGAATAGATGTTTCTAAATCATCTGTAGCAGCTATTCCACCTGTGCTTGGACGACGCTGCACCATTGACGACCTTTGTACTTCTGTGTCCTCTGGTATTTCCTCTTCTTCTGGCTCTTGCTGACGTTGTAGCCAGGAAGTATGGGAATTATCCACAGACTTCATCTGTAAATCTTCTGGATCTGAGGCTTGTTGACGTTGTACCAAAGGTGTAATCGTATTTACCAGAGGTTTCATCTGTAATTCCTCTTCCTCTGGTGCTTGCTGACGTTGCAGCCAGGAAGTATGGAAATTATCCACAGACTTCATTTGTAAATCTTCTGGATCTGACGCTTGTTGACGTTGAACAGACTGGCGATTTACAGGTTGCGCCATTCTTCGCATTACCTGCTGTGCTACGCTATCAGCTTGCTGTTCATAAAAGTCTCCAGGCTGGCTAATTGATAGTTTTGCTTGGGGACGCAGTGAGATTCTACTTATATCGTGAGTAAGAATTGGATTGACGGATTCCACCTCTGTAGTTGCTTGAGGCGCGGTATCTAATAACTCCAAACCAAAGCCGCGTGTCGGCTGTTTAAGTGTAGGAATGGAGAAAGAAGTGGTAGCTTTTTTGCTCTGGCCTACCTGTTCTCTCATATTGCGCTCCTGATGCCCAAGCAGTGAGGTGGATAAATATCTCGTCAGTATATGTATTCACTTTAATGCGATCGCACTCAGCAAACAATGTACTAAAGTCTAAATTTTCGGGAAATCTATTTTCTGGTGTCAAGCGATCGCAAAATTATTAGGATTGTTGCTACAAGATTATTGATCTACCGATTAATCTTTTTCAAATCGGACAATCGAAACCATGTTGGATCTGTATAATTATTACCCACCACTGTCACCATCACTTGATCGCCAATGGATATTTCTCGATCACGAGTTTCATTGGTTCTCCAAGAAAATTTTAGTTCATGGATTGGAAGGTTTGATGCTACGTTAGCTGGTTCTGTTTTTTCCACTTTTACAGTTAGGTAAGTATAGAAATTTTTCACCTTTACTGTTTTGCTGCGATCTGCAATATTAAACTGTGTAACTGTTCCCGTTACTTCAAACCTAACATTAGGGATATCCTCTGTTGGCATCACAATAATCCTGTTTGATGGTTGGTAAGTTTTTGGATTAGGGTGTACTTCGAGTTGCTCTGGAGACTGAGAACACCCTATCAAAATTGCAGCTTGAAACATATAAAGCCATGTTTGGTTCATAGGGATTACTTACTCATGGCGTTCGCCTGATTCCAGCGGTGCTACCGTTACAGATTTGTCTCCCCTCTTTTTCATTTGATAAAGGTCTTTATAGAGAGCATTCGGTAGACAAATTCCCCATGACGATCCACTAGGTGCAACCTGACCTGCACTACGGATAGATTCTACAGCAAAAGTTGTGCAATTAAATGTATAGAGGTTGTAGTTAGCACTACGTTTTGAGTTCACGTATGATATCAAAGAACCAACCTGAGCTTGAGTCAGATCATACTCCTTTGTCCCTTTAGGTGTATGCGCTGTATCTGGTTCTTCAACTCGTCCTGGTACATTCTTCAGTGGATTCATTGAGAATCCTCTATGTGCTGGATTGTTACTTGCTCCCGCACCAGGAGTTTGTCCGTGATCAATCCTTTGTTGTTCTTCTGTTGTGAAATCGCTGGCTCTAGTCACCAGTGGCCAAAATCCGAAGGCGGTAGAACCAGATTTGAGTAACCCCTGAGTTGGTTGACCTATACTCTTAGGAATTTTCTTCCTGTCTGTATATTCTAAGCTCACCCAAGAGTGTCCCACCTGAGCATTCTGAAGCTCTTTAAAACTTAGATCGCTACGATTATTTGTTTCCGTGTCTGCGTGCAATTTTAGTTTAGCCACTGGTGCTGGTGGTCCGCCGGGGCCTGAACGCATCTGCAATAGATCTCGCTGCACCACTCCCCCACTCTGCTGCACAACATGAGTCAACTCATGCGCTAACAACTCCTGACCGCCCCGACTCCCAGGATTATATTCCCCCTGGCGAAAAAACACATCCTGTCCCGTAGTGAAAGCACGCGCCTGAATTGATTGATTTAACTGGTCTGAGCGACTATCTGTGTGAACTTTCACTCCACCAAAATCAGCGCCAAACGCCTGTTCCATCGGTTTTCTGATATTATCCCCTAGTGGCTGACCCCCACCTCTTGCTTGATTAATAGAGGTTTCCAAGTCAGATGTAGCCGCCATTCCACCTTGACCTTGACGTTGCACCATTGGCGACATTTGCAATTCTTCCTCTTCCTCTGGCGCTTCTTGACGTTGCAATGTACTAATGTCCAGAGGTTTCATTTGCAATTCTTCCTCTTCCTCTGGCGCTTCTTGGCGTTGGATAGATTGGCGATTTCCAGGCTGTGCCATTCTTTGCATTACCTGTTGTGCTACGCTATCAGCTTCCTGTTCATAACTATCTCCAGGCTGGCCAATTGTCAATTTTGCTTGAGGACGCAGAGAGATGCGACTGATATCGTGAGTGATAGGCTTGTTAATGGGTTGCGCCTGTGTTGCTGCTGCGGGTGTTGCGTTTAACAAATCTAAACCAAAACCGCGTGTCGGTTGTTTGAGTGTCGGTATGGAGACAGAAGAAGCAGCCTTTTTACCTTGGACTATGCGTTCCCTCATAAATTATGCTCCTGATACTTCAGCAGTAGGCAGATATATAAACAACTAGGATAGCGCGATCGCACTCATTAAACAATTCACCCCAAGTCTAGACTAAATTAAGTTCGACTTTTGGCTAATTTTGATTCTCATCCTGTACCTTTAGCCTTGATTTTATAACTAACTTTGAGTTTTAGTGATGAACTCAACCAAAAAGCCAAAAAATTTTACACCTAGTAACGATATTGGCGGTACTGCTGGGTATGCAGTTCCGGCGTTCACGTCCGACACAAAAGGAGTTAGTAAAGCAGCTAATAAATATCTCAATGACTCGCTGCTATTGAACAAGCTAACTGACCGCGTATATGAACTTTTACTAGAAGATATACGTATTCAAGAGGAAAGGGTCAATAATTATGGTCATCAAAGGTGGTAGCAATGACTGGAAATAATCAGAACGGTAACATCACTCACGAATTAAATTACGTCACCACCAATCGGTTTTATGTCGAAATAGACAAATCTATTGCTGCATCTTTTAGCGAGTGTTCTGGTTTAGGTGTGCAAATTAAGAAAAATGTTTTTCACGAAGGTGGTGTCAATGACCAGCAGAGAATTTATTTAGGTCAAGCAGAATTTGCAGATGTAACTTTAAAACGGGGAATTACCGATAACCAAGGTTTTTGGAAATGGATTAGTTCAGTATTTACTCAAACATCAACTCGACGTAATGTAAATATTTTAGTCTTTAATCAAGCTGGTGAAACAATGATGAGTTGGACTTTAATTGGTGCTGTTCCTATAGCATGGAAAACTCCTGCAATGCAAGCGGATGGTAACGCCGTTGCTATTGAAGAATTAACTTTAGCTTATGAAGGATTAAAAGTAGGAAAAGATAAAGGAGGTGGTAATTCCACATCACGGATGAAATCAGGATTTTTTGGGTCGAATTAATTTTAATTTGTGAATATATAGCCATGCAAATTATTCAAGCATTATTGGGAAATCAAGTTAATACCCTGGGTCAAAAATCCTATCTGGGAAATCATCACCAACTATTTCCACAATCATTACCAAATTTACATTATCGGCACAGTAATTTTATTACACCTCTAGTTACATCAAAACCATTATTTACACCCTCTAAACTTTTATTAGCCCGTAAAGGTCAACCATTCATAGATACACTAATTACAGATGATGATAATTTGGTTGGTCGAGATATGGATAATGATTTTCCATCTATGGAATGGGAAAATTATAATTCTCTTCTACCAGAAAATAGTAGCAATCAATTAACTGATATAACATTTAATTTAGGCAATATTTCCAATCTTTTACAAAGTAAAATTGCCACAAATGTCAGTAATGACATATTACTGGAAATGGCTATTCAATCAAAACCTAAAACAACCAGAAAAAACACAACTCAGAAATCACCAAAGAGAAAACCATCTCCATCAAAAACTCAACCTAAAAAATCAGCTAAATCATCTAAGACTAAGAAGGTTAACCAGGTTGTTGATGAAACTGCAAGTTATACTTCTACTGCTGAAGAAAATTTATTAATTACAGACAATTATCAATCTGAAATATTTAATTCAACGGAAAATTATCCAACTATACAGCCACAAATAAATTTAGATAAGACAATAATAGATAATAGTGAATCCCAGATTACATCTAGTAATTTAGAAGATAACTCAACCTTACAATCACAAATTACTGATAATGAACCAGAAGTAATTACGGATTTATTATCTAATTTAACTGATGTTGTTAATGAATCTGATATTAGGAAAGCCGCAGAAATATCAACACAAAATGGCGAATTTGATAGTAAGATCAGTGATTCATCAGAATATTCACCTATGGAAACTCAATCATCTGATATTGAGGAACAAATTAATATAGTCAATAACTTGACAAATCATCAAGCACCGATAGCTAGTGAAACATTACAAGGCTTTGATATTTTAGATATTCCTGTTAGTACAAAATCACCACAAAAAAAGACAGAAGATTCAAATATTACCAATGATGTTTCTCCCGCACCAATTGATATCATACCTAAAGAAAATTTATTATCTACAGCTAGGAATTCAACTGAAATTATTGATAATTCATCAGATTTATTAGCAGCAAATGATCAAAATGTAACTAATACTAATCTGGGAGAAACGAAATCTTTAGCTTCAGAGATTATAACGCCTAAGTTTGAAAATACAGCAAATTCATTTACTCATTTAGATAATACTCAAAA
>NZ_JADEWA010000701.1:0-1738 GCF_015207865.1 Dolichospermum sp. LEGE 00246 | reverse complement strand
GTTTTATTTGGTATTTTTAAGGAACAAGAGCCAAGTATTAAAAAATATTAGCCTTCACCACAAATATACCCATCTCAACCCTATTGTGTTGTGTCACTGCACTGCACGAGAATTTGGGAAAATAACGACCTTAAAAAATAGAAATCTCCAGCACAGAGCCAATAGCTTCTAGTAAATATAGAAATACTCAGCTATGGATCGCAATTATTAAGATTACTCGTTGTGGGATTCTTTAAATCATCAACCTGGCTTAAACGCTTTTGCAACATTCAAGAATCAGTATGAAGAATTTGATAACGGTAATGAACATAGATATCAAAGAGCGCCCCAACAAAGCCGCAAGTTAAACTAATCGTAAATAGACCGTTGAGGGAACTACCACTACCGAAAGTAGCGAGAAAACGCAGAATTTGCATAGAGACATCCGAAATTATCCCTTGTAGACCAGGGACATAGCTAGAAAGTGATAAAACCAAGAACAAACCACCAACAAGGAAGACAGGGACAAGAAAACTAAAAATGGTGGTAAGGACTAAAGATCGGAAAAAGTTACTAAATATAGTCATAATCAGACCGAGGTAGTGGGTAACTTGAGAGATAACCGAAAAATTATCTGCCAACTTCTACAATACTGGCGATCGCCCCCAAACATTCATTTCGTCAAGAATCTTAAGTTTTCATTAAATTGCACTGGTAGTAGTTACCCCAAGTGCATTGGGTATTTTTGAGGTTTAAAACCTGTAAAACCTTGAAAAAATCAGGATTTACATCTCAGTATGCAGTTTACTAGAAGTAAAACCACTGTAAAAACTCGCTCAATTTTATGAGACTAGCCGTAAACTAAGTTAATAATTTGCATATTGTCTAGTGTTAATTCTATCCCCCACCACCAGTGACCAATGGCCAAATCCAGTTTAGGAACATGGAGTCAGCGCTTGCTGGCTGCGACCTTTTTAGGTGGACAAGTCATATTTCACCTCCTTCAAGGTAAAATTCACCGTCGTAACACCCTAGAACAATTGGCAATAGTCGGACCCGACTCTTTCTTCATTGCCCTATTAACAGCCATATTTGTGGGTGCAGTATTCACAATTCAGGTAGCACGGGAATTCATCAACTTCGGGGCAGGAAACCTCGTTGGGGGCGTATTAGCAGTAGCATTAACCAGAGAACTTAGCCCCGTATTGACAGCAGTAGTTTTAGCAGGACGGGTAGGTTCAGCTTTCGCAGCAGAAATCGGCACAATGAAAGTTACAGAACAAATAGATGCTCTGTTAATGTTAAAAACAGATCCCATTGATTATCTAGTTATTCCCCGACTTCTGGCTTGCTTCATCATGTTACCCGTCTTAACTTTGCTATCCTTAATCACAGGAATGTCTGGAGGACTGCTCATAGCCACCCATATTTACAACCTTTCCGATACAGTATTTCTAGACTCAGCCCGGGACTTTCTTGATATTTGGGATATTGGTAACGCCATGATTAAAGCCTGTTGCTTTGGTGTACTAATCGCCATTATCGGATGTAGCTGGGGCTTGACTACCACAGGCGGTGCTAAAGGTGTAGGACAATCAACCACAACTGCTGTTGTCACAGCCCTATTAGTTATATTTATTAGCAACTTCTTTTTATCTTGGGTAATGTTCCAAGGTCCCGGTAGTGGATTATCGCCAGGAAAGTGATTTAAAAGGAAAAATTTTACCAAATCAAAACACCCCCCCACTCCCCCTACTCC
>NZ_JADEWA010000700.1:0-1744 GCF_015207865.1 Dolichospermum sp. LEGE 00246 | reverse complement strand
CAATTCAGAATTAAATTCTTATTTAGGTAATTCTCATATTCAAGGTCAAACTGATGCGGAAATATGGAACGAAATTCATAGAAAACTATTGCGAGTTCCTGAAGATGTAGCGACATCTTGGCGACATAAGGCTTTAGAATTAGCACAGGAAGTAGGGGCAGTTGTAGATAATAGAAATCTGGATGAATTGCCATTTGTGCGTGATGAAATTATTTATCCGGGGTTGAGTGGTACAGTTCAAGCTAAAGGACTATGTTTATCTCAAACAGCTTTGATAAATTCGGAAATTTCCCAAACGCATCTTGCCGATAATTTATATTTAATCGCCGGATTTTTACTTTTATATATTAAGTTTATAGAAATAGATGCAGATTTACATCATGCTTTAAAAAGTGTTTTTAGCTTTGATGTAGTTTCTTTATCTGCCAAATTGGAACAACGTCATCAATATATTGATGCTTTAAGCGATCGCTTGCACCGCATCCAAAAAATAGATGAAAATACTGATGTAGTTCTTAATTTATGTGCTTGGATTGACATGGATGAAGCCATTCATTCCTTAGTATTTATCCCTCCTGCTGAACGTTATTCTTGGTGGGGAAAATTACAAAAAGAATCCCGGCATCTGTTAAAAAAAGCCGCTGATAAAGCAGTTAAAGCAGGTAATGAAGTCCGACTCAAACAATTATCAGGGCTGTATGCTGATGTTTGTGAATTTTCTAAAGATGACCTACAATTAGACTGTGGTGGCAATCCTGGCGAGGTATTAACCTGTTTACGAGTCTATGCCAAAATTAATCAGCAACAGTATCCAGGAAGGGTAATATTTCGGACTTTACGCTAAAAAAAAGAACTTTGTCCGTAATACTGGAATAGCTGAGTAATCAAAATTCTCCTCCTAGTGAATCAAGTTCAGATATTGTACTAGTTTTGATATGTATAATTAGTCCCTTGATGGGAGCGATCGCCATCTATCTAACTGCTTTGTACCTATAGATTTAAAGTAATGGTCAAGTTATCTATGACTTAACGCAGTTAATAGAACCACCTGTACAAACATTAGAATGTTCTGAATTTGCAGACGCAATCATCAAACATTGCGGTTAATTTATATTAACCGTGCCTTTGATACTATAATATATTTATCACCATCACTAACCAGGTTATTTGTATGGTTATCACTCCTTTGAAACTAAACTTCAACACAGTTAATTTTACCGATGAACAGTTTTATCAACTATGTCAAAAAAACAGCGATTTAAAATTTGAACGCACATCTACCGGAGAATTAATTATTATGCCACCAGTGGGAGGAGAAAGCGGCAATCGAGAAGCAGAATTCATTATAGATTTAGGTATTTGGAATCGTCAAACAGGACTCGGTTACACCTTTAGTTCTTCCACTATATTTAAATTACCCAATGGTAGCGATCGCTCTCCAGATGCAGCTTGGATTAAAAAAGAACGTTGGGAAGCACTCACCCCCGAACAAAAATGCAAATTTCCCCCCATTGCACCGGATTTTGTCATTGAATTAAGGTCAGCAACAGATGATTTAAAAACTCTGCGTCAGAAAATGCAAGAATATATAGATGCAGGAGTGAAACTGGGATGGTTAATAAATCCTCAACAGCAACAAATAGAAATTTATCGTTTAGGAAAAGATGCGGAATTGCGAGATTTGCCTATAGAATTATTAGGAGAAGAGATATTACCAGGATTTAGTTTGAGTTTAGATTGTTAT
>NZ_JADEWA010000699.1:0-1747 GCF_015207865.1 Dolichospermum sp. LEGE 00246 | reverse complement strand
GAGTAGGGGGAGTGGGGGGAGTAGGGGAGAAATTTCTTCCTCCTGAACTCCTGATAGCGCAGCGTGGCGTTAGCCATACTCCTGAATGGGCGCAGGCCCTGCGCCCCTACCTCCTGAACTCCTGAACTTCTGCTATAGAATTGATTGAAGGTTATTAATTGTCTATTGAGGTTTGGTTAAAGATGCACACTTGGCAATGGCACAATTGGGAAGGTCTACCTTACTTAACTTGTAATCTTCTAGAACCCTGGTCTCATGGTTTCTTTACCCAACAGTTTTGGCCACGCTTACCTCATGAGCTAACTCCGGTTCTACAACCGGATGCTTTAGCTTATCGCTTGAAACAGGTACATGGCAATACTGTTTTAACTCCCCAGGAAGTTGATGATCATGTCAATACCAGTGATGATGATTTGGCGTTGGCAGATGGTTTAATTAGTCATCAACCTTTACAAGCTGTGTGGGTGGCTTCTGCTGATTGTACACCTGTGTTGATTGGCGATGTCAAAACCGGACAGGTGGCGGCTCTACACGCTGGCTGGCGGGGTACAGCGGCGAAAATTGTGCCTGAAGCTATTGCAAGAATGCGATCGCATGGTAGTAATTTAATAGATTTGCGAGTAGCAATGGGTCCAGCTATTGCTGGGGAAGTTTACCAAGTCTCTGTGGAAGTGGCTGCGGAAATTGGCAGTACCGTTGTACCAGATGGTCAACCAGAAAAAGTTGTTTCTGCTTTACACAATTTACCTAATTCACCTTTGCTTCGAGATCCAGAACCGGGAAAGGTACGTTTAGACGTGCGCCAGGTAAATGCTTTACAATTGGAACAATTAGGATTTAGTGTAGAACAAGTGGCGATCGCCCCCTATTGTACTTTCCAAACTCCAGAACATTTTTTCTCTTATCGGCGAGAAAAAGAGAAAAAGGTGCAATGGTCAGGAATCGTGAGTGCAGGTAAATAATAGCATTATATTACCATGACTTACCAAGATGATCCGGTTGTTGAAATTCAACAACCTATCCCCAAATGATTTCCATATTTAAAATAAATTCTGGCAAAATATCTTCACCTAATAATTCTTGGGGAAATTCTAATATCTCTACTGGTTTACCAAGACGATAAATTTCCACTTGGCGCATTTTTCGATTAATTAACCAACCTAATTTAACTCCATTATTGATATATTCCTGCATTTTTGCTTGCGTTTCCTGCAAACTATCACTAGGTGACATTAATTCTAAAACAAAATCTGGGGCAATTGGTGAAAACTTTTCTTGTTCTGCTGGTGTGAGTGTATCCCATCTTTCTTTTTTAATCCAAGCAACATCAGGAGAACGATTTGCACCATTGGGAAGTTTAAAACAGGTGGAAGAGTCGAAACAAACCCCTAGTTTATATTTACGATTCCAAAACACAAAATCTGCGGCAATTTCCACATTGCGTTTTCCTGTTGCTCCTCCTGTTGGCGACATAATCAATATTTCTCCTTTGGCATTGCGTTCAAATTTGACTTCAGGATTTTCTCGACAGAGTTGATAAAATTGCTGATCACTTAATTGGATAATAGGGTTTAAGTTGACGGTGATAGCTGTCATAATTATTAGCTATGTTACTGGTGTTTGTCTTTTCTTTGAAAATCTCTATATTTAGAGGTATACCATACTGTTCTTCTGGTAATTTAATATAAATTATTTTGCTGGATTTGATAACCTTTATTTTTTTAGGTAGAATGGTTGTAATTAATTG
>NZ_JADEWA010000698.1:0-1763 GCF_015207865.1 Dolichospermum sp. LEGE 00246 | reverse complement strand
AATTATAGCGGTATGCACTTGAATGAGATACAAAATTTACCTAAAAAACTATACACCAAAGGACTTTCAACTCTGTTCCCTGTTCCCTGTTCCCTGTTCCCTGCTATATTTAATTAGGAAAGAAAAATGCAGAACAATCTTAACATTAGTATTACTCCCCATCGGGAATTTATGCCAGCAGATACAGCAGCACAAAAATTATTTGTGATGTTGAAATTACGTCCTACTAAAGATGTCGCCACAAGTTCCCCACATACCACATTTACCTTTGTTATTGATACCAGTGGTTCAATGTATGAAGTAGTATCAGGAGAGTCAAAACCAACGGGGATTACTTATCAACAAGACGGCCAAGCATATCAACAGGTTACAGGGGGAAAATCCAAAATAGATATAGTCATTGAATCCTTATTAGCATTAGTCCGTTCGGGAAAATTGACCACCAGCGATCGCATTGCTATAGTCCAATTTGATGATAACGCTTCCCAAACTATCGGTTTAACCAGTGCCACAGAAATTAATCAACTAGAAAATGCTATTAACAACCTGAGAAACTTTTCCGGTGGTACACGCATGGGTTTAGGATTACGTCGGGCATTTGATATCTTAAGTGAACAACAAATGACAGTCAGACGCGCCCTATTATTTACTGATGGACAAACATTTGATGAAGATCAATGTCGCTCAATTTCTAGTAATTTCGCCACCAATAATATCCCCATTACCGCATTAGGAGTAGGAGAATTTAACGAAGACCTACTTACACATCTTAGCGATTCTACAGGAGGAAAATTACTTTATATTGTCCCAGGAACAGCCATAGGTACACAAATTTCCATCCTTGATTTACCCAATAAAATTATAGACGAATATAGCCAAGCCCAACAAGAAGTTATCACCAATCTAGCCCTAACAGTGAAAACAGTTAAAGGAGTAGAACTGACTAGAATTGTTCGCGCTTACCCCACCCAAGCCGAATTTCCCATTAATCAAGATCCTCATCCTTTAGGGAATGCGATCGCTAATGACGAAACCATATTTATCCTCGAATTTACTATTAATAATCGTCCCGCTACTCGTGTGCGTATCGCCCAACTTGGACTCACCTACGACATACCCGGACAAAAAATACGCGGTGAACTTCCACCACAAAACCTAATTATTCAATTCGTTCCCGGACAGGAAAATGCAGCCCAAGTCAATCAAGAAGTCATGGATTATGTCCAACAATGCAATATAGCCAACCTCGTCAACCAAGCCACAAAAATAGCCGAACATGATCCACAAAAAGCCGAACAAATATTAGAAACAGCCCGACGCATGACCATAAAAATCGGCAATAAAGACATGACAGAATCCTTAAACAACGCCCAAGAAGAACTCCGAAAAACCCGAAAAATCTCCGATGGAACTCGGAAAACTGTGAAAATGGGTGCAAAAGGTAAAACAGTAAAAATGGGCAACGATATTAACGAAATGCTTTCAGAAGAAGAAATGCGAAAACTCACAGGAACATAAATAACCAGATCCCCGACTTTTGACATCAATTGATAATTTCTTGATACAATAATAACCAGATCCCCGACTTCTGAACATCAATTGATAATTTCTTGATACAATAGAAAAGAAGTCGGGGATCTTAGCGGATGTTTGAAAAGTCGTATCCCGTAATTTTCATCACATTGTTACCCCCCTTTCCCCTTATAAAGGGGGGTAACAATAAAAATCCAGTTCCCTCCCCTTACTAAGGGGAGGGTTAGGGT
>NZ_JADEWA010000697.1:0-1764 GCF_015207865.1 Dolichospermum sp. LEGE 00246 | reverse complement strand
CCCCTGCCCCCTGCCCCCTGCCCTTTTCCCTATCTTTTGATTGAGAAGCTTTAACTTTTATTGACTTCAACTTTACTCAGTCCCCAGCCAAGAGTATGATGACTTCCTAGTTATCTAAAATAAAGACTGTACAAGCCGCTTCGTTTTGTACAAGAAACTTCTCATTTTGTAATAAAAGGAAACAACTCCATGAGACGATTGTTTGCTTTGCTTTTGGTGATGACTCTTTGGTTCAATTTTGCTCCTGAAGCTAAAGCACTAGGCGCAAATCTTGTTCCTTGTAAAGACTCTCCCGCCTTTCAAGAGCTAGCACTAAATGCCCGTAACACCACCTCTGACCCCGAATCAGGTAAAAAGCGGTTTGAACGTTATTCTCAGGCACTCTGTGGACCAGAAGGTTATCCCCACTTGATTGTAGATGGCCGTCTTGATCATGCTGGTGATTTTTTAATCCCTAGTATTCTCTTCCTCTACATTGCCGGTTGGATTGGCTGGGTAGGCCGTGCTTATCTCCAAGCAATCCAAAAAGAATCAAATGCGGAGCAAAAAGAAATCCAAATTGATTTGGGTCTTGCCCTACCTATCATCACCTCCGGTTTTGCTTGGCCAGCAGCAGCAATCAAAGAATTGCTCTCCGGCGAATTAACAGCGAAGGATTCAGAAATTACCGTTTCGCCACGTTAATTCATTTGTTTTCACTTACTCATTCTGGAGACTAAATTCATGGCTGAAAAAGGCGACGAAACCAACTACTTGCTGAAATTCATCTCTACTGCCCCCGTTGCAGCTACAATCTGGCTAACAATCACAGCCGGGATTTTGATTGAATTTAACCGCTTCTTCCCCGACCTACTTTTCCACCCCCTATAGGTTGAAAACACGGTTAGGAAAAGCTAAGTAAATTAGCTTTCTCTTCTGGATTGTTTAGCAATAAACAATCTTAAATAATGCATGAAACTCGTAATCTTAACTATAATTTACGGGTTTCATGCCTTAAAAAACTAACAACAGTGATTCAAGGAATCGAACAATAGTTATGGCAATAGCAGCAGGACGTGACCCCCAAAAAGGCGACCTAGAAACCCCCATCAATTCCGCCCCTTTGGTGAAGTGGTTTATTAGCAATTTACCAGCTTATCGCCCCGGTCTAAATCCTTTTAGACGTGGTTTAGAAGTTGGTATGGCTCATGGTTATTTGTTATTTGGACCTTTTGATAAGTTAGGTCCCTTACGCAATGCCCCTAATGCTAACTTAGCTGGGTTACTGGGCAGTATTGGCTTGGTTGTAATTTTAACAGCTTGCCTATCTTTGTACGCTAACAGCAATCCTGATAAAGCACTTGCTAGTGTTGCTGTACCTAACCCTCCTATTGATGCTTTCAACTCTAAGGAAAGCTGGAATAATTTTGCCAGCGCTTTCTTAATTGGTGGTATCGGTGGCGCAGTAGTTGCGTTCTTCTTGACAGGTAATTCTGGATTAATCCAAGGTTTATTGGGTTAATTTGATGACTGGTAATGGGTAATAGTTGCTAATTTGGGCTATTACCCATTCAGGGAAGAGGGAATAGGGGCAAGGGAACAGGGAACAGGGAACAGGGAACAGGGAACAGGGAACAGGGAATAGGGAACAGGGAATAGGGGTAGAAGCAGCTTGATAATTTCTACCCATAACTATCCATATATTACTGTTTGTCCAAGTCTTCAAGAAGTTGATCAACAAAATCCCTCAACCGTTGCTGCCAATCAGGGACGGTTTTAATTTTT
>NZ_JADEWA010000696.1:0-1768 GCF_015207865.1 Dolichospermum sp. LEGE 00246 | reverse complement strand
AAATTCAAAAAATAGTTCCATAACCAACGACAACTGCCAAAAGCTTGTGCTAATGACTGCTGCTGCTGGGCATCTGGATATAATCTGATTTTGACAACTTTTAACATATTAGAGCGAAAGAAATTTATTATAAAACACTGTAACACACCATAACACAAGATTTGTGAATTGCCTCCATGTTTTTCTCCCTTGCTGTCGCTTTGGTCGAAAAACTGTCGTTAATTCACGCGCCATTCATCCCACGCTGCCCTTCGGGTCAGTCGTGGGGCTTCTGTCGGTTAAGCTAAATCCTTTATTTCCTTGGGAACTCCCGCTGTTAAAACCTCATTTCCATCTGCGGTAACTAATACATCATCTTCAATGCGAATCCCAATCCCTACCCAACGGGGGTCAATTTCCGGTTGGTCTTCGGCGGGTTTGGTATGCGGTACAATATAAAGCCCTGGTTCTACGGTTAGCACTTGTCCAGGTTGTAAGGTTTGGGGGTTTTCTCCATGTTGATAAACGCCCACATCATGAACATCTAAGCCTAACCAATGACTGGTGCGGTGCATATAAAAGGGTTTATATTTTTCCTCTGCGATTAATTTGTCAATTTCTCCTTTGAGTAAACCCAGTTCAACTAATCCTTCTGTTAATATCCGCACGGCTGTATTATGAGGTGCATGGAAGGAATTACCAGGTTTTACTTCTGCTATTGCCTGTTTTTGTGCTGCTAATACTATTTCATATAATGCTTTTTGTTCTGGTGTGAATTTACCACCGACGGGAAATGTCCGGGTAATATCAGAATTGTAATAACTATAAGCGCAACCAGCATCAATCAAGAGTAAATCATTGGCTTGCATTTGACAGTTGTTTTCTATGTAATGCAGTACGCAAGCATTTTTACCTGATGCGACTATGGAAGGATAAGCTGGTCCCATGCCACCTCGTAAACGGAAAATATGTTCTATTTCGGCTTGGATTTCATATTCATAACGTCCCGGTGCGGTGGTTTTTAAAGCATGATTATGAGCTTCTACGGCAATTTCTACGGCTTGACGCATTAGGTCTAATTCTGTTTTGCTTTTATATAACCGCATGGTATTAATGACAGTACCAGGATCAGTAATGGATGTGGGTCCTGTACCGCGTTTGGGATAGGTTCGGAGTAAATTTTGATAATGTTTGAGAATTTTGTCGTTGAAATTGCGATCGCGTCCTAAATGATAATAAATACAATTGGCTTTTTCTAAATATTGGGGTAACTTCTCATCTAACTCCGCAATGGGGTAAGCTGCGTCTGCACCATAAAACTCCTTCGCTGCATCTATTCCACAACGATAACCACTCCAAACTTCCTTTTCCCTATCCTTGGGTTGCACAAATAATATAAACCGATGTTCTGGATGATGGGGTGCTAAGACTGCGACTGCTTGGGCTTCATTAAAGCCAGTTAAGTAAAAGAAGTCACTATCTTGACGATAAACATACTCGACATCGTTGTGCATTACTGCTGTTGGCGCACTTCTGAAAATCGCTGTACCGCTGCCTATTTTCGCCATTAACTGCTCACGACGTTGCCGATATTCTGTTTGCATAGCTGATTTATTGATAGTGTTGTTTTTGACTTTAACAATTATAGACTACTGATAAATGTTGTTGAAAAAATTGCTAATCTCAGTTATTTTAACCAATTTTTAATTTCCTTGACAATCCATGAGGACTTTTAGGGATGAGATTGTCAATGAAACAGGATTTAATTTTTAAATGATGACATTGATAA
>NZ_JADEWA010000695.1:0-1784 GCF_015207865.1 Dolichospermum sp. LEGE 00246 | reverse complement strand
ATATAATATAAGGTACATCCTAGCCCCCTCATCGCACCCCCCTAAATCCCCCCGCAGCGGGGGGAAGAAAAGGATAAGCTTTTGATACTGGAGGGGGTTGGGGGTGGGGTTCTTGTCCCCCACTAAATTAAAAAATTAAATATTAATAACATCTTCATATATATCTGCCATTTCTAGAATCAAGCCAACGGAACCTAAATGTAATTTATCATCACGATTAATCAAAGTTTGTATAGTCCAATTTCCTTTTTCATCTTGACGATAAACCTCTACCTTAACTTCATCCTGCGAAATTAAAACATATTCTTTCAAACTTGCTAAACTGCGGTAATTAACAAGTTTCTCCCGTCTATCTATAGTTTCTGTACTTGGTGATAGCACCTCGATAATTAAACAAGGATAATTCAAAAAATAACGATCTTGATCTTCAGTATCGCAACTGACTACCACATCAGGATAATAAAATATAGTTTTATTGTCATTGGCTAAATTTATTCTCACTTTCATATCAGACATGAAAACATTACAGGAACTACCCCGTAACCGAGAACGTAACCGCGAGTAAACATTGCCAGAGATTATATTATGTTCCTTACTACCTCCAGCCATAGCAAAGACTTCACCAGCAAAATATTCATGACGAACATCGCTAGATTGTTCTAATTCCAAATATTCTGTAATAGTGAACAGGTAAAGAGGAGATTGCATAATTTTTCCTTTTTTGATAATTTGAAAATTATCGTCAAATCTTTTACCAATTTGTTCATGAATCAATTCCCGTGTTGATCAAAAATATCTGGAGTTAAACATATAAATACAAATGTAGCGCCAGGTATTTTTTGCTGAATATTGGGTATAAACCAGAAAAATATAGTCTTTCCAACTTACCCCATATACAGTTATTACCTGGACGCTGCTTATTAGACGTTCTTTTTCTGGGTATCACGCCAAACTTCGGTCATCCTTCCCCAGTTAGTGCTAAATTCATCCAAACCCATAATAGTTCCCGGTCTTTCCTCATCCCAAGAAGCGGAAAGAACACCATAGGTAATTCCCAACACACCTAAACCAAACAATCCCATATTCACCAATAAAACGGCGATAGGGGGAAGTTGAATATCAGCCAAGGTAACTAGCAGATAGCTAACTACCAAACTAGTAATACCTAAAAATGTGGGGACACCACAAAACCCAGCCACTCGGCGAATCATGCGTTGACTGACCACTTCAGGAATTGCCATTTCTTGTTTAGAATAACGGCGTTTCTGTTGCGATTTTTCTTGAGGTTCTTTGGTTTTGATAACGGGTTGACTAATAGCCTTAGCGGGTTTTGGACGCTTTTTGTTTGGCTCAAAAGGTAAGGCACTACGTTCCGATTCTTCAGCAGCCATAAGAATTAGTTCCTAACCGCGAATACCAAGACGAGTAATTAAAGCTTTATATTTTTCTTGACTACCTGCTTGGATATAAGCTAGAAGACGCTTTCTTTGGCCAATCATCTTCAATAGTCCTCTACGGGAGGAATGGTCTTTCTTATTAGCTTGCAAATGTTGACTGAGGCGGTTAATGCGGTCAGTTAGCATTGCAATTTGGACATCAGCCGAACCAGTGTCGGTTTCATGAACTTGATATCCAGAAATGAGTTCTTGTTTGCGCTGTTGCGTCAGAGCCATGATCGATTAAATTCTTATTTTTCTTAAGTTTGTGTAGCAGTCTCCCATAATATCACACCCATCAATTCCTGTGGCAAATTCCTGAGCAGGGGGCAGGGGCTGTCTCTTATA
>NZ_JADEWA010000101.1:0-13834 GCF_015207865.1 Dolichospermum sp. LEGE 00246 | reverse complement strand
ATCCATAACTCCTATAATTTAGTAGGATCTGCTACAGAAAAACCTTGTTTTCTCGGTTGGATATTTCCTAACTTTACTTGAAAGTTTATTTGGTCACGCATCTTACCAGTTCTGGCTTCTAGCTTCCAATTACCGGGGCGTAAATGCCAAAATATCGCATTTGTTGATTGTGTAGATAAATGTTGATCATTTAGCCACCAGTCTATGGACTGATTTAATGTTCCACTAGCTTTAAATTCTATTTTTTGCTGTCCCTCTCCAGATGGATACAGCAGAAATAAATCCCCATTACGAGGAGAGATAATTCGGAAATTATCAGGATTAAAATGCAATTGTGGCTGTTTTGCTAACCATTGATCATACACAGGTGATAAATGAAAATCCGTAGATTTTTGATATGCAATTTTATCTTTTACAGAGAAATATTCTTGAACTACGGAAGTACAGCTAGGTGTAGGTTTTAGCCCTGTAATGGCACAAATTGGTAATTTTACCATGCCCTCTGGCGATGGAAAATTAGCGGGTGTTTGATGTTCATGCAGATGTAACATGATTCTGTTCCACAAAGGTGCAGCCCCTGTGACACCGGAAACCTGACGCATGGGTTCACCGTTGAAATTACCCACCCAGGTAGCCACAGTATAATCACTACTAAAGCCAACTGTCCAGGTATCACGATAATTTGAAGATGTACCAGTTTTGACAGCTACGGGAAAGGGCAAATTTAACACTGAGTCTACACCAAAAGCTGTGGATCGGGCATAGCGATCGCTTAACATATCAATAATTAATTGCCAATAATTGGAAACTAAAAATTGAGAATTTGAATTTGGGGAACTGTTTAATGTAGTTACTAATGGTGTTATTTTCCCCATATTAGCCATAGTTAAATAAGCCCTAGCTAGTTCCCACAAGTTCACCTCACCGCTACCCAAAGTTAACCCCAAACCGTAATATTCAGCATCTTGATTTAAATGGGCAAAACCCAACTCATGTAAGCGATTTAAAAAAGTTTCAACACCCACTTTTTCTAATACCTTTACCGCAGGTACATTTAAAGAATTTGCTAAAGCAACTCTCACTCTCACCGGACCGAGAAAGCTGTTAGTATAATCTGTGGGACTATATAATTTCGCTCCCGGAATTGCATAATGGGCAGGTACATCTGGCAAAATCGTATGAGGATTAATTACTCCTTTTTCTAAAGCTAATTCATACACAAATGGCTTTAATGTAGAACCAGGTTGACGTAAAGCTTGTACTCCATCATTTCGTCCTAATTTCACATCATTAAAATAATCAGGCGAACCAACATAGCTTAAAACCTCTCCAGAGGAGTTGTCAATTATCACCACTGCTGCATCATGGACATTATTAGCCTTTAAAGAGGAAATTACTTGTTGTACTTGTGCTTCCACAAATTGCTGTAAAGGGCGATTTATTGTCGTGCGAATAGGTGATGATTCCTGATTAGGTGTATTGTTTTGTTTGGCTAACCAAAATAGAAAATGTGGTGCAGCAATAATTCCCTGTTGACGGGGTTGAAATATTATTTTTTCTTTATATATAAGTTGCGCGTCTGCATCAGAAATATATTTTTCCTGTACCATTCTATTTAAAACATATTTCTGTCTTTGCTGTAATCTTTCTCGATGTTGATAAGGATTAAAATAAGTGGGATTATTAGGAATTGCTGCTAAAATAGAAGCTTGGGCTAAGTTTAAATCACTAGCAGGAATAGAAAAGTAAATTTGCGCCGCAGCTTCTACACCATAAATATTTCCCCCCATAGGTAAACGATTAATATAAGCAGCAAGAATTTCATCTTTTGTCATCCCCGCAGCCAATCGCCAAGATAACCAAACTTCTTTTAATTTTGCAGTCATTGTTCGCGGTGAATTATCCAACATTCTCGCCAATTGCATGGTAATTGTGGAAGCACCAGAAACAATTTTTTTATTCTCAATTGCTATTTTTATCGCTCGAAAAATTGCTTTTAAATCTAATGCCCCATGTTGATAAAAATGAGCATCTTCGGCGGCTAATATTGCTTTGATGAATTGTGGTGAAACTTGATTTAATTTGACAACTGAGGTATTTTCTTGATCACTGGTTAATATAGTTCCTAATGGTAAATTGTTACGATCTGTAAACTCTATGGCTAATTGATGCTGGGCAATATTTAGACTACGAATAGGGGCAAAATAAGGACATAATCGGATTAATAAACAGATTACAATGCAAGGGACAATAATTTTATTCAGTTTGTAGTTTCGCTTTATCTGCAATTTATATGATTTTATCTCACGCAGAAACGCTAAGACGCACAGAGTAAGAGTTTTGAGGAAATGAGTTAGTAAATTCATAATAATGTTAAGAATTGTATGCTTTTTGGGAAATAGTTACGTTACATTAGTTATCTATATATCATTCCTGTTTTTTAATCGAACCACGGAGGCACAGAGAACACAGAGGAGGAGAGTTGTTTACATTTTATTTAGGATTGGTTTATTCACTGTTGATATTTTTTGCATTTATTTAATATGATGATTGGAAAAATCTTTAAGTTCCTGTTTATTGTCACTCTCGTATTCGGAATGACTGGTTGTAATTTTATGACTATTCAACCAGGTAAGGAAAAGTTACCACCTGTTGAGTCATTAATTACGCCAAAGTTACCAGATTGGATAGAACAAATCAGTCCTTTAGGAGATGCAAAACCTACCAGTCAAATTCGGATTCGCTTTCAGGAAGCTTTAATTCCTGTTGAAAGTCTTGATAGTCCCCAACAGCAAAGTTTATTAACTAAATTTGCAATTTGGCCTCCTTTACCGGGACAATTTCGCTTTTTAACTCCGCGCATGGTGGGTTTTCAAGCTGATAAAGCTATACCGAAAGCAACGCGAGTTAAGGTTACTCTTAAAGCGGGTTTAGCAGATTTAAAAAATCATCGGTTAAGTCAAGATTTGGCTTGGACTTTTAATACTGAATCCATTCAAATTACTAATTTACCAGGAGTTAACCCGATTGAAAAAGCCGTAGTTGAACCAATGGGTTTACAACCAAAGTTGCAATTTACCTCTAATTTAGAATTAGATTTAGATTCTGTCCAAAAGCATTTACAGTTAATTCCTGAAGGTAAAACCCAAGGTGTGGGTTTTAAGGTGGAATTAGCGAAGGAAGAAACACCAGAAAGTCTAGATCCTTTTGAAAAATTTGACCCTTCAGTCAGAAATTGGGTTTATAATCTTATTCCTGGGCAAAATTTAGAGAAAGCTACTTCTTACCGTTTGAATTTTTCTCCCGGTATTCTTCCTGCGAATGGTAATTTACCCAGTCAGAAAGAATTTGTCAGTAAGTTAGCAACTTATTCACCTTTAGGATTTGTGGGAATTAAACCCTATGGAGAACCAGATTCTGGGGGAACTTATGGGAGATTTACTAAAGGTAGTCCTCAGTTAGAATTTAATAACATTTTATTGGCAGATTCCGTTAAGGACAATATTAAAATTAAGCCAGCACCTAAAAATATTGATACTGTACTGCAAATTTCTGAAGAAGATAGAATTGTCAGCATTAATCCCTATGCTTTAGAACCATCTACTACCTATACAATTAATATTGAGAGAAATCTTAAAGATAAATTTGGGCAAACTTTAGGTAAACCAGTAACAATTAAATATGATACTGGTGATGTTGCTGGAAATATTTCTGTACCATCAGATTTAAATATTTTTCCCACAGATAAAGATTTGCAAATTAATATTGATACCATTAATTTACCAGAGTCAAAATATCAAGCTGCTTATCGCATTGTTAAGCCTACAGATTTGGTTTATACAAATACTGCTAATGATTTATTACCCGAACCTTCTAAATGGCAAGATTTCAAAATTAGGGGTAAACAAAATCAGTCATTAACTATCAATGTTCCTCTGAAAGAAAAATTAGGTAATCGCCAGGGAATGTTAGCTTATGGAGTGCAAGCACGAACTCATAAATATCAAGAAGACGGTAAGCAATTGTGGAAAGAACCGACAACTTATGGCATGGTACAATTAACTAATTTAGGTGTCTTTTCTCAATGGTTTCCAGAATCGGGTTTAATTCGGGTTCATCATCTTAGTGATGGTTCACCAGTTAAAGCGGTAAATATTGAAGTTTATCAATCAAAATTAGCAGAAAAATCTCGTCCTCAACCTGTACCCTGTGCAACTGGAAAAACTGATGAAAAGGGAATTTTGATAATTGAGAATAATCAATTAATACAATGTTATCCCAAATTAAAATCTAGCGGACTACAATTATTAGTAATCGCCAGTGAAAATCAAGATTGGGCATTTGCGAGAACGGAAGAATATAGTGGTGCTTATGGTTATGGAATTGATGCCGGTTGGGAAGCTGATAAACCAGAATCACGAGGAATTATCTTTTCTGATAGACAATTATATCAACCCGGAGAAAAAGCTGCTTTTACTGCTTTTGCAGATTATTTAGAAAAAGGTAAAATTCAAGAAGATAAAAATTCCGTTTATCAATTAACTTTAGTTAGTCCTAATGGACAAAATACAGATTTAGGAACAAAAACAACTAACCAATTTAGTACATTTTCTTTAGAGTTACCGATTCCTAAAAATCAGCCTTTAGGATTTTATACTATTAAAGCTAAAGGTAACAAGGGACAAGAAATTTCGGGAGAGTTTCGAGTAGCAGAATTTAAACCCCCAAATTTTAAAGTTGATTTAAAACTCAATCAAGAATTTGCAGTAATTGATGACAAAATTGATGTGCAGGTAGGAAGTAATTATTTATTTGGTTCACCAGTTGAAGGGGGAGAAGCTAAATATTTTGTCACTCGTAAACAGACTAATTTTATCCCTAAAGGTTGGGAAGAATTTAGTTTTGGCAGACAATGGTTTTGGCCAGAAGAAAGTCCCAATGTGACGAATGATGTTTTGCAAACTAGCACTAAATTAGATACGAATGGGAAAAGTAGTCAAACTGTAACTGTAGCTAAAGATTTACCATACCCCATGACTTATCGGGTAGATGTGCAAATTAGTGATATTTCTAATTTATCTGTTGCTAATTCCCAAAGTTTTACCGCTTTACCCAGTAACCGAATAATTGGTTTAAAAACGAATTTTGTGGCTGACGCTGGCAAAGATTTTCCTATAGAATTTATTGTTACTGACGCAACTGGAAAAGCATTAGAAAATCAACGAATACATCTGGAATTACAACAGATAAAATATAGCAGCGTTACCAAAATTGTTGAAGGTAGTAAAACTCCACAAAATCAAGTTGAATATCAAACAGTTGGGAAAACAGATATTACATCTAGAAATACCCCCCAAACAGTTAACTTAAAACCTAATATATCAGGTTCATATCGCATTCGCGCTAATTTTAGTGATAGTAGAGATGAGATTACAGCTACAGATTTACAAATTTGGGTGACAGGAGAAAATCAAGTATTTTGGGGTGGAGAAGAAAAAGATAAATTGGAGGTTAAATTAAATAAAAAAGAGTTTAAACCTGGAGACATAGCCACAGCTTTAATTCAATCTCCCTACCCAGAAGGAGAATTATATTTTGCAGTGATTAAAGATAAACCTCTCTATCAACAAGTAGTTAAAATTAAAGGAGGTGCGCCCCAAATTCAGTTTACAATTACCCCGGAAATGTTACCTAATGCAGCAGTAGAAGCGGTATTAGTCAGACAAGGTAAACCACTTAATCAAGTAGAACCGGGAAGTTTAGAAAATTTAGCCAAAATTGGGTTTGCAGCTTTTAAAGTTAACCTAACAGATAAATATTTAAAGGTACAAGTTAACCCAGTTGAAAAATCTTTAGAACCTGGAAAAGAAGCAAATGTAGAACTGGAATTAAAAGATCATCAAGGAAACGCTACCAAAGGACAATTTACTGTCATGGTGGTGAATGAAGCGGTATTACAATTAACTGGTTATCGTCCGCCAAATTTGGTAGATACTGTTTATGCAGAACAACCAATTTCTACCCGATTCAGTGATAATCGTCGTGATGTTAAATTAGCACCATTAGCTACAGGTTTACCCAAAGGTTGGGGTTATGGTGGAGGTTTCTCCAATGGTTTAGCAAATACTCGGATTCGTGAAGATTTTCAAGCTTTAGCTTATTACAATGGTTCGGTGATTAGTGATGAAAATGGTAAAGCAAAAATCACCTTTAAATTACCCGATAATCTAACAACTTGGCGGATAATGGTTGTGGCTACAGATGGAAATCTGCGGTTTGGGAATGGTGACGCAACATTTATCACCACAAAACCATTAATAACTAATGCTATTTTGCCACAATTTGCCCGGAGTGGCGATCGCATTTTGGCAGGTTTATCAGTCACCAACACCACCACAAACACTGGAAATCTGACTATTAACGGTGAACTTAGCGGTTCTCTTAACTTCGCCGAAAATAACCCCAAAACCACCTCATTACAACCAAAAGCCGAATCAGCAACCCAAGCTTATCGTTTCCCAATGGTAGCGGGAAATGTGGGAGAAGGGAAAATGACATTTACCACACAGCTAAATAATATCGCTGACGCATTTACTGTACCTTTAGAAATTAAACCTTTAGAAATTACCGAACAAGTTGTCGAAACTGGTGTAAGTGAAAGACAGGTAAAAATCCCTGTGAATATTACTAAAAATACTTTCCGTGAAGCTGGAGGTTTAGATATTCAATTAGCCAGTACCCTAATTCTAGCAATTAAAGCCCCTGCAAAACAAGTTTTAGAAAATAATAATTTACCATTTGCAGAACCAGCCGCAAGTCAATTATTAATTGCTGCAAATCTGCAAACTCTCACCCAAAAATATAATCAGACATTTGCAGAATTTAATCCTCAACAACAAGCAAAATTAGCAATTGCACAATTACAAAAATTGCAAATTGCAGATGGTGGTTTTGCAGCATTTCCAGGACAAGAAAAATCCGATCCTTGGGTTTCTAGTTATGCTGGAGAATCTTTAGTTATAGCTAATCAAAGCTTTCCTGGTGTAGTTGATAGTAAAATTATCTCTAGTCTGAGAACTTATTTACAAAATGTTCTCGCTAACCCTGGACAATACGACTTTTGTAAACAGAAACTTTGTAAATCTCAACTGCAACTAAATTCTTTAATTGCCTTAGCACAATTAGGCGATAAACGCAATAGTTTCTTATCAGATATTTATCAACAACGTGATAATTTTGATCTAGTTACTCAAATCAAATTAGCCAGATATCTATATCAATTTCCTGAATGGCAAAATCAAGCCCAAATCATGCGGTTGGAGTTCCAAAAGAATATCTATGAAACTGGACGTACCGCAGTTGTAAACTTACCCAAAACTTGGAGTTGGATGAGTTCAAATACTGTTACCCAAGCCCAAGCTTTACAGTTATTTATTGATCAAAAAACCAACCCAGAAATCATTGACAAATTACTGCAAAGTCTGCTAAATTTACGCAGATATGGCACATGGGAATCTAGTTATAATAACGCCCAAGCCCTCACAGCTTTAGTGGAATATAGCCAACTCCAACCCACACCACCTAATTTTATGACTACGGTAAAATTAGCAAATCAGAAATTAGGCGAAACCAGTTTTAATAGTTATCAAAATCCTAGCTTGCAAATAAATATTCCCATGAATCAATTACCTGAAGGTAAACGTGATTTATGGTTGCAAAAATCTGGAAGAGGTAAATTGCATTATTTAGTCGCTTACAAATATCGTTTACAAGGAAATCAACCAGGGAGATTTAACGGTTTACGAGTAACGCGAGAAATTAGTAAAGTTAATGAAGAGAAAACTATTCAAAAAACTGGAATGTATGCTTTTGATAAACCTTTAACCTTACAATCTGGACAAGTATTTGATATTGGTTTAGAAGTAATTACAGATCATCCTGTAGATCATGTAGTCATAAAAGACCCATTACCCGCAGGTTTTGAAGCTGTAGATGATAGTTTTCAAACTGCGACACCAGCATTACAAGCAAAAGCCGATAATTGGCAATTAGGATATAAAACAATCTATAAAGATCGGATTATTTCCTATGCAGATCATCTCGAACCAGGAGTTTACAGTTTACATTATTTAGTTCGTTCTGTGACTCCAGGAACATTCCTTTGGCCAGGTGCGGAAGTACATCTTCAATATGTACCAGAAGAGTTTGGACGCAGTGCTGATTCTACTTTAGGTATAATGGAAAAAAACTAATTGTGTAGGTTGGGTTGACGGAAGGAAACCCAACTTTATTAATCGTTTTGTTGGGTTGCGCTATCGCTTAACCCAACCTACAAATTAGATATTTACTATTTTACAAAAACTGAAAATTACTGTCATTTGGTGTTGCTGATTAAAAGTATGCTTTTGTTTCACGCAGAGACGCAGAGTCACAGAGAGTAAGAGTTTTAAAAGGTGAGTTAGCGACAGCATAACCCACCCTACAAATGAGATATTTGCTATTTTACAAAAACCTTATTGTACAATCTGATTCCGACAATATTCTTGCGTCGGTGTCACAGAAACAACTTCCACTTCTACAGGTTTTTCTGGAGTGGGGTTAATAATAAACTCACTTGGTCCTTGATGGGGTCTTTGAGGATTTCCCCAGTCATAAGTATAACCTAAACCAGACCAAGGATAATATTCTTTTTTGGCATTGGTGTAGGAATTGGTGTATATTGCCTTAACAACAGGACTACTATCAGGAACAGGTAAAGGTAAAAGATTACAACTAGAATCGTTAATTTCTCCATCAATACATGGTCTACTTAAATCTTCGGCTTTTACCCACATTTCTACAAAATGAGTCTTAGTGGAATATTTATTTAAGATTAATCCTAAATACTGCTGTAACCGCAATGAGAGTTCAACATTATCAGGAATATTGCTATCAATTGCTTGATATTTTTGACAAAATTCTTTTACTTGTGGTACTGCGGTAAACCAAGTTTGATAAGGTAGTAATTTCTTTGCACCTATTGGCCAATCTGTATTTGGGTTACTTGTGTATTTCCAAGTTGACATCAAATATTCTACTTTGCCATTATTTGATCTCGATTTTACTTGGGGATTATTTGGAGATAAAGCCCAAAGATTATTAACTACTTCATCTGCTAATGGTTGTTTGGCATCTTCAATACTATCTGCTAATGTTTTGGTGAGAACATTATAAGTTTCTGGTTGATATTGCAATAGATAGTCATAGACATTTTGGGTTACTTCTAATTGGGCTAATTCTGCTTTGAGGATTGGAGTATTGTTGTTAGTAATTCCTGCTGCTAATACTCTATTTTGCCACCCGAAAACTAAAAAGGCACAACAAAGTAAGCCTACAAATAATTTCTGCTGCCAATTTCTCATGATTAATCACTTGGTACTTGGAGTTTTGTATCAAAACAGATTCTACATGAAGATACTATCAGTTTTGTAGTAAGAATTGTTAATAAATAATTAAAAATACTGAATTACGTATTATAAATATAGAACTAATATTTGATTTTAAAAAAGATACGTAGGTTGTGTTAGCGACAGTATAACGCGCCATGATCAATAAAAAAGACGTAAATTGGCAATGAACAATAACCAATCAATTAGACGCTTACCTAATCAACGTTGGCAAATTGCAGCAACAAATACCGAGGCCAGTTTAACATTAGCAAATTTAATGAATATTTCCCCCATTATTAGCCAATTGTTAATTAATCGGGGGATGATAAACCCAGAAGATGCAAAAATATTTTTAGATCCTGAGTCTTTAAATTTACCTTCTCCTTTGGAGGAATTTCCTGATTTAGCTGCAAGTGTGGAATTATTGGAAATGGCGATCGCCAATCAAGATAAAATAGCTATCTGTGGCGACTATGATGCAGATGGTATGACCAGCACTGCCTTACTACTCCGCAGTTTCCGCGCGTTAGGTGCTGATGTTGATTATGCTATCCCCAGTCGAATGCACGATGGTTATGGCATTAATAACCGGATTGTCGAAGAATTTCATGATGAAGGGGTGAAACTAATTCTCACTGTAGATAACGGAATTTCTGCCGTTGAACCAATTACCAAAGCTAGAGAATTGGGTTTAAAAGTTATTATCACAGATCATCATGATATTCCCCAAATATTACCCCCAGCTAATGCAATTCTTAACCCGAAACTAATAGCTGAATCTTCTCCCTATCGGGGTGTCGCTGGTGTGGGTGTAGCTTATATTTTAGCCGTTTGTTTAGCACAGCAATTAGGAGAACTCAAAGGTTTAGTGCAGCCCCTTTTAGCCCTATTTACATTAGGAACTATTGCCGATTTAGCCCCTTTAACGGGTGTGAATCGTCGCTGGGTAAAAAGAGGTTTAAATATATTACCAAAATCTACTTTACCAGGGATACAAGCATTAATTCAAATTGCCGGAGTTCAAGCTAGTGAAGCAGAAAAAAATCAAAATTCCAAATCTTTAAAACCCGAAGATATTGGTTTTCGATTAGGACCGCGAATCAATGCTATCGGCAGAATTGGTGATCCCCAAATTGTCATTGATTTACTCACAACTGATGATTTTAGTATTGCACTAGCCAAAGCTATCCAGTGTGAACAAACTAATACTCAACGGCAACAAATGTGCGAAGAAATTGAAAAAGAAGCCATTTCTATTGTTGAAGATTTATATGTAAACTCTTTACAAAAAGACCGCGTATTAGTTGTTATCAAAGATAATTGGCATCATGGTGTGATTGGGATTGTGGCTTCCCGCTTACTAGAACGTTATGGTGTTCCCGTCTTTATTGGAACTTACGAAAATGAAGGCATAATTCGGGGTTCAGCCCGGGGAATTCCTGAATTTCATGTATTTGCAGCTTTAGATGCTTGTCGGGATTTATTAGGTAAATTTGGAGGACACAAAGCTGCGGGGGGATTTTCTTTACCAGCAGAGAATTTACCAGAATTTCGGTTGCGGTTATCTGCATTTGCAAATCAGTGTTTAGAACCTCAACACCTGAAACCGCTGTTGAAAATAGATACTCAAGTTAATATTCACGAAATTAATCAGGATCTTTTTCAACAGTTAAATATTCTTCATCCCTGTGGTATTGATAACTCAGATCCAATTTTTTGGACTGCGAATGTTCAAGTGATTGAACAGAAAATAGTTGGTAAAGGTCACATTAAATTAACTGTATCCCAAACTATTGACCATCAGCGCCAAGAAATTAAAGGTATAGCATGGCGTTGGGGTGATTATTTTCCCTTACCATCAAGATTAGATATTGCTTACAAACTCCGAGAAAATAACTTTAATGGTAAAACTACCATTGAAATGGAGTTAATCGGTGCAAAACTCCCAAATCACGTTCTTGAACTTTTCACTAATTCATCAAATCAAACACGGGGTAGTTTTGAATATAAACAGCGTCAATATACCTGTGGAATCTATGAAAATGGTATGAGTAGGGAATTAAGAGTTAAGAATTCTGAAGGTAAAGTTTTAGTCATGCAACCAGAAGATAAATTTGGTCTGTTAGGTTTCAACCGCGACAATGCAGAACAGATAGATTTGTCCCAACCCATCTATGAAGGAATTGTACAAACTGCAATTCAGACTTTATCAACTTCTGTGCAGAATTAAAGATTTAAAACTTTTTTAAGCGGGGATTTAAACCCCGATTCTTGTAAATGGGTAATTGGTGACAATACAAACCATTACCCATGACCCAATTTACAGGTTGCCGTTGCGAAATGCTAGAAGGAAGATTACTATAGGACCGGAAACCACGATTAGTCCCACGCAAGTTAACTGCAAGACAACTTCCCAATTGATGTTAGCTAAAATCTCCATTTTTTCCTCCCAATGATTTTAATGGTTTAAAAAGATTTAATAATTCAATCGTAAAACCCGCAACCTATCATATCTGTTTAGGGGATCTAAAATTTAATTTAGTTCACAAAATTATAGAAAAAGTCATAAAAAAGTAGAATATAGCAGGAGGTGGGGGCGCAGGGTCTGCGCCCTTTGTCAGCAGTCAGGAGTAAAATCCTTTTGTTGTCACAGTTTCATGATTGATATCCTAATCACCCTATACAGGGGTATAACAGGAAGATTAACTATACATGAGTATAACAGGAAGATTAAAAGGTTAAAAATATGGCTACTTGGCAATGTATATCTCAGTGTGGCGCTTGCTGTAACTTAACACCAGCAGATCGTCCAGATTTAGAAGAGTATCTTTCACCACCGGATTTAGAACTTTATCTTAGTATGGTCGGCGAGGGTGGATGGTGCGTAAATTATGATCATGGTACGCGGGAATGTAAAATCTACTCCACCCGTCCCCGGTTTTGTCGTGTGGTAGCAGAGACATTTGAAGAGATGTATGGAATTGAACCGGAAGATGTCAACGATTTTGCCATTGATTGCTGTCGTCAGCAAATTGAGGGGGTTTATGGCGATCGCAGTTTAGAACAAATCCGTTTTGATCAAGCTGTCGGTTTTTGATTTAATTCATATAATTATTCTCTCATTGTGTTTTTAAGCGCAGTAATCAATGGGAGATTCACCTTAATGTACCTAAGTTTTGCTAATGCTTACAAAGTTTCTATGCTATCCCATATATCTAACAATAATTTCAAGCTAGATAAATGATTCATTGATTCACATCGCTTTTTTAACGCATCTAGATACTTTTTATCCGCTACAACTTTTGGATCTTTTTTACTGTAGGACAAACCAAATTCTGTGAGATATTCTTTGAGATAACGTTCATGAAATTTCGCTTTTGTCCTAAAAATATATCCAGGTGGACATGAAGACATTTCTTCAGGATCATTGACCAAAATATCGTAATATGCCTGAAACTCCGATAAAACTGGAGAACTTCCAATTGAACTATATTCGTTAGGAATTTCTGCATTACCCAATGCCCATGTTTCAATACAGCAATGCTGAATTATTATATGGATTTCTGTTTTTGAGCTATCTATATTGTAGCCTGACTTTAGATCATCAAGTTTAGATTTCACTTCATTAAAACGATCAATATAAGAATTTTCTTCAGAGTCAATACATATAAAAAAATGGTTGACATTGCCGAATGTTTCTATATCAATTAGACAGGCTTCCAATCGAGAAACTCCTGGATATTGCTTAGGCTTACTCACCATATTTGGATATCCATCACCTGCGATAATCCGACAAGTATTCATTGTCATATCTTCAGGTCTGACAACAAAAGTTAAGCTAGGAAATAAATGTTGTAACCATGCTTTATATACCTTTGGTTCAGTCTTTCCCCCCTCTACTAAAAATAAAAGATTCACTCAGACACTTCCTCACTATCAAGTAAATTAACTAATTGAGTAAACTTATCTAAACTAGAAGCTGTATTAAGTTCTGGAATATTTAAAGATTTTCTGACTCTGACTTTGTTTCCAGATTTACTGACTATTTGCCAAGTATCCCAAGGAATATTATTGATAATATATGGATGATGACTAGTAAGTATAAACTGTACATCTGGAGATTTATCAAGGATAAAGTCTGTTAGTTCACCCATGCAGTTAATCCCTAAACTATTCTCAAATTCATCAATTAAAATTACTGACTCTTCAGGAGCAGTAATTACTTCAATTAAAAAAATTAAAGTACGAAACATACCAGATGAAATTCGCTCTTGAGGAATCCAGTCTTCTAAACCATTTTCTTGAATTTCAAAGGATAGCAAAAAATCAACATCTGAATCTCTCTCACTACTAACTCTGAAATTGTTAACTTCTGAAAAAATATCAATATAATACTCTTTAATTTC
>NZ_JADEWA010000100.1:0-13886 GCF_015207865.1 Dolichospermum sp. LEGE 00246 | reverse complement strand
ATTTTATTTGTGGAAATGGAATAATTTTTATATTTAAACTGGTTTTGATTCTCAGCGTCGTATTAAAGGATCATGCGGAAAATAAATTATTTTGGCATCGGTAACATAAATAAAAGCGTAAATCAAAATCACTAATTTAAATTTATCTATCACAAGGAAGATAATTACGTGAAGAGTAAAGATATGAAGTTAAGTTCAGCATCGGCATCTATTCTAACTTTAGGTACGGGTTGGTTTCCTAATAATCCTGGCGGATTGGAACGGTATATTTATGAACTAACTCATCAATTAGCGGCATCTCAAGACCAGGTAGAATTATGTGGTGTGGGTTTACCTATAGATGCTAAAAATACACAAATTAAGTTAACTAATTTAGCTTGTCCAGATAGTAAGATTGGTGCTAGGTTGTGGTCAATTCGTAATAATTTCCAGAAAACAAGATTAGGTAAACCTGATGCAATTAATCTGCATTTTGCATTATATAGTTTTCCGATTTTAGATATTTTGCCTAAAGGAGTACCGGTTACTTTTAATTTTCATGGGCCTTGGGCTTCGGAAAGTCAGGAAGAAGTAGTTAATCAGAAATTTAGTGTTTGGTTAAAGGAACAAATAATAGAACAAAGCACTTATAATCGGTGCGATCGCTTTATTGTTCTTAGTAAAGCTTTTGGTCAGATTCTCCATCAAAAATACCAAATTCCCTGGGATAAAATTCATATCATTCCCGGTGGAGTTGATATTAATCATTTTCAGAATAATCTCTCGCGTCAAGAGGCTAGAATCAAACTAGGGTGGCCAAGGAATCGTCCAATATTATTTACTTCCCGGCGCTTAGTTCATCGCATGGGAATTGATAAGTTATTGCAAGCTGTAGCTATGATTAAATCTGGCATTCCTGACGTTTGGTTAGCGATCGCTGGTCGGGGACATATTCAAGCTTTACTACAACAACAAGCTAGAGAATTGGGTTTAGAAAACAATGTGCAATTTTTAGGTTTTTTACCAGAAAATGATTTACCTGTGGCTTATCAAGCGGCGGATTTAACTGTGATGCCGAGTCAATCTTTTGAAGGTTTTGGATTAGCTATTGTGGAGTCTTTAGCCTGTGGTACTCCTGTTTTATGTACTCCTGTGGGGGGAATGCCAGAAATCTTAGAGAAATTTTCCCCAGATTTAATTACTGAGGCGATTACTGTGGAAAGTATTGCTGATAAATTAGCACAAGTTTTGCTAGGAAAACTGCCTTTACCTGCTAGGGAAGAATGTCGTCATTACACGATTAAAAATTATGATTGGACAAATATTGCCCAACAGGTACGGCAAGTTATTTTAGCTTAAGTAGGTTGGCGTTGAAAATTGTCGTTATGGCAAGGCAAAAGGCAAGAGGCAAGAGGCAAGAGGCAAGAGTGAAGAGGGTTTGGGCTATTTTACGTTTCTTTACACAGTTTGGTTTTATTGTGTTCACCTACTTAGAGGATATTTTAAAAGTGGTATTCCGTAATTTTCATCACATTGCTACCCCTCTTTCCCCTTGTAAAGGGGGGAAACAATAAAAATCCAGTTCCCTCCCCTTTACAAGGGGAGGGTTAGGGAGGGGTAAAAAATATTTGATACATCAACCATAACTTTTCAAACACCCTCTTAAATTGATGATAAAAATTGTATGAAAGTTCTATTTTTAGACCAAAGTGGTAAACCCGGTGGTGCTGAGTTGTGTTTAGTTGATATTGCTAAACCTTATGGTGAAAATGCTCTGGTTGGTTTATTTGCAGATGGTAATTTTAGAAAGCTACTTGAAGAAAATCAAGTCCCAGTGGAGGTTTTGACAACTCAAGCCATTAAAGTTGGTAAACAAAGTGGTTTATTTCAAGCATTAGGTAGTTTAGGGCAAATAGTTCCTTTAATTACTCAGGTTGTGCAACGAGCAAGGAAATATGATTTAATTTATGCTAATACTCAAAAGGCTTTAGTCGTGGGGGCGGTAGCTAGTTTCTTGGCTCGTCGTCCTTTGGTTTATCATTTACATGATATTCTTTCTTTAGAACATTTTAGTAAAACTAATTTACGAGTTGCTGTTAATTTAATTAATCGTTGTGCTGCTTTGGTGATTGCTAATTCTCAAGCTAGTAAGATGGCATTTTTAGAAGCTGGAGGAAAATCAGATCTAGTTCGGGTTGTTTATAATGGCTTTGCGGCGAAAAATTATGAAGTTGATGAATTAGAAGTTAGAAATTTAAGAGAACATCTCAGGTTGGAAGGCAAGTTTGTAATTGGACATTTCAGCCGTCTTTCTCCTTGGAAGGGACAGCATATTTTAATTGATGCCCTTTCCCAATGTCCACAAGATGTGGTAGTAATTTTAGTTGGTGATGCTTTATTTGGTGAACAGGAATATGTCAAGGATTTACACCAAAAGGTTGCTGGATTGGGACTGGAAAATCGAGTCAATTTTTTAGGTTTTCGCGCGGATATTCCCCAATTAATGACAATGTGTGATTTAATTACCCATACTTCTATTGCGGCTGAACCTTTTGGTAGGGTTATTGTTGAGGCTATGCTGTGCGGTAAACCTGTGATTGCGGCTGAAGCTGGTGGTGCTATGGAATTGGTGGAAGATGGAATTAATGGCTTTTTAGTCACACCTGGAGAACCTCAAAAATTAGCCCAGGTGATTCATAATTGTCGGCAAGAATCTGTAAAAACTGCGAATATTGCCAATAATGCCAGAATTAGTGCTAGTGAACGTTTTGATGTCAGGATTATTAATCAACAAATTCAAGAATTGCTAAAATCAATCATATCCCCAACTTCTTGAAGAAGTCGGGGATCTTGGTCTTGGGAAACAATGTATAATATGGTAGTGTATGGGTGGAAATTTTCCGCTTCTATAAATTAATAAATTTTAAAGTGAATTCTCGTGGCACAAGTTGTATTAGAAAACGTTTATAAAAGTTTTCCCAGTCGCGGTGGGGAAGGGGCAAAAGCGCAACAAGACGGTACAGATGGTGTAAGTGTCTTGCGACGGATTAATTTAACCATTGCTGATGGTGAGTTTATGGTGCTGGTGGGACCCTCCGGCTGCGGTAAAAGTACGCTGCTGAGGTTAATTGCTGGCTTGGAGGTGATGACTGGTGGTAATATTTGGGTAGGCGATAGCGCTAGTGCGCCTCCAGGGCTTCGCTTGATTAATGACTTACCCCCCAAAGCCAGAGACATCGCTATGGTGTTTCAAAGTTATGCACTCTATCCCCACATGACTGTATATGACAATATCGCTTTTGGCTTACGTCGTCAGTTTCCAGATGAGGAAGCTGGGAAAAAAAGACTGACTCAATGGGGGGAAAATCTACTGGTAGGATTGACAAAAAAGTTACCCGTGGGATTGCGCTATATTTCTCCAAAAGAAAGAATTGTTGATCAACAGGTGCAAAAAGTTGCAGGTTTGTTACAAATTGAAACTTTGTTAAATCGTTTACCGAAACAACTTTCTGGGGGACAAAGACAACGGGTAGCATTAGGAAGGGCGATCGCTCGTAATCCCCAGGTATTCTTAATGGATGAACCATTATCTAATTTGGATGCTAAGTTACGGGCTGAAACCCGCAGCCAAATTGTCAAATTGCAACATCAGTTGGGAACAACGACGATTTATGTCACCCATGATCAAACTGAAGCTATGACTATGGGCGATCGCATTGCGATTATGTCAGAAGGTAAAATACAGCAAGTTGCAGCACCCTTAGAACTGTATAACCGTCCTGCGAATCGTTTTGTGGCTGAATTTATTGGTTCTCCACCCATGAATTTTATCCCGGTGGAATTTCATGCACCTTTATTAATTACTCATGCTAATTTCCGCTTCACGCTTTCATCTGTTTGGGGAAATGCACTGCAATCTTATGACGGACAAACTTTAATGTTGGGTATTCGTCCAGAACACCTGAGTTTGGGTGTACCTGCTACTAAAAATTTGCCAGTCAAAGTAGACTCAGTAGAAAACTTAGGAAATGACACTTTTCTATCTGTAAAAATTGCTGATCCTGATTTACAAAATCTAGACGGACAAACTTTACAAGCAAGAATTCCACCTGATAGATTCATCACCATAGGTGAGCAACTTTGGCTATCTTTAACTCCTGAGAAACTGCATTTTTTTGACCCCAAAACCGAATTAGCAATATTTCCAAAATAGGGAGAAAGCGATCACATTAAGTAGGTTGGCGTTGAAAATTGTTGTTATAGCAAGGCAAGAGGCAAGAGGCAAGAGGGAACGGGGAATAGGGAATAGGGAACAGGGAATAGGCAAGAGTAAAGAAGTTTTCAGCGATTTTACGTTTCTCTACGCAGTTTGGGACGGTCTACCACTTCCTCTAACATACCTCTAAGATACAAGGTTGGGTTGTGGAACGTGAACGTATCCCTGCGGGACACTGCGTGAACGCGGAGCAATTAGCATGAAACCCAACATTAGCGTTGGGTTGCGCTGTTGCTTAACCCAACCTACAGGAAATGGACAAGGTATTGTTTATTTTGTAGCTTACTCTTATTTGTCATTTTGTAAAAGTTTATATCCCACCCGTGTTTATACTCAAAACGGTTGGAACCTGGAATTTTGTAAAATCACGAAAAACCTAGATTTGTAGGGGTTTAGCACTGCTTAATGGTGTCAACTTAACGTAAAACCTCTATCCCGCAAAGAACTCAAGTCATCTCATTCCCATACTCTGTATGGGAATGAATTCTAGAAGGCTCTGCCTTCAATGATATTAGAGGCAGAGCCTCATCAACTGCATTCCTAGTCAGAGACTAGGAACGAGATGTGGTAGGGATTTGAGCTTAAGTTGACACCAATGAGCTTTTGCTTTACACCTACCCGCTTAAATCAAATAATTAAGCCGTGTTGAGTATAGTATAGCAACTTACGTTAATAGAGGATTTAATCTTTTACTTGAGGTAGTGCGTAAACCATTCACTCGCTAGTTGTGCTACTGCTGCTAATTTACCTGGTTCTTCAAATAAATGGGTGGCTCTAGGAATAATCTCCAGCCGTTTTACTGAGTGCAACTGTGCCAGTGCATCCTCATTCATTGCTATTACGGGCGTATCGTAACCGCCAACAATGAGCAGCGTTGGTGCTTTGACATGAGATAATGCTGAACCCGCTAAATCAGGTCGTCCACCACGGGAAACAATAGCTTGTACTGCCTCTGGACATTCTGCGGCAGCAACCAGGGCTGCACCTGCTCCTGTACTAGCACCAAAGTAACCTACTTTGAGGTTACAAGTATCTGGGTTCTGTTGTAACCAATTTGTAGCCCCAACCAACCGTGATGCTAACAACCCAATATCAAAGCGTAAATGTCTGGTTCGCAAATCAATTTCTTCTTCTTCAGCAGTGAGCAAATCAATTAATAAAGTTGCTAGTCCCGCCTGTTGTAAGACTCCGGCAACATAGCGATTACGAGGGCTGTGCCGGCTGCTACCACTGCCATGAGCAAACAATACTACACCCATAGCACCATTTGGAATCATCGAATTCCCCTCTAAGTTAACCTTACCTGCTGTCACTGACACCAGATGTTCTTGGGGATGCTGTGTTAATGTTCTATCCATCACCTCAACCTCCATTTACGAATTATTAGCTACTAGTAATTTTTGCCTTGTTAACAGTTCACATACCTCTGTGTCGGTTGTTTGCTGAAAATCTTCGTACCAAATACCGATGGCACACAAATCTTCTGGCATCATTACGCACACAACCTGATCTACTTCTGCTTGCAGTTCTTCACAGGTAGATGCTGCTGCAACTGGAACTGCAACCACCAGTTTACCGGGCTGTTGCTTTTTCAATGTAGCGATCGCTGCTCGGATAGTAGCACCCGTAGCAATGCCATCATCAACTAGAATAATGGTATGATTTTTGACTTTTGGTAGGGGACGATTACCCCGATAGGTATGGCTACGGCGGTCTAATTCCCGCATTTCGATAGCTGCTACTTGATTAATAGTTTCTGGGGAAATCCGCAACCAATCAACGACATTCTCATTAATTACACGCACCCCTCCGGTGGCGATCGCACCCATCGCAAGTTCTTTGTGTCCAGGTACACCGAGTTTCCGCACCAAGCAGACATCTAATGGGGCATCAAGTTCCTTTGCCACCTCATAAGCCACAGGCACACCGCCACGAGGAAGCCCCAATACTAAAACATCTGGACGATTGGCATACTCTGTTAACTGGGCAGCTAAGAGTTTACCGGCTTGCGCCCGATTTCGGAATCTTTGTAGCATATTTTTATACCTCTTTATTAAAATAAATCACTAATGGAGTCCGGAGATTTGATCGTAAATCGTTGAATAGCATTAGCAATTAAAGGCGCAACTGAGACAATTTTTAATTGCTGCCAGTCGGTTTCTTTTGGTGTTACGGTGTCTGTGACAAAAACAGCCTCGATGCTGGGGTGACTTAATTTCGCCCGTGCATCCTGAACAAATAGCCCGTGAGTAGCAGCAATAATTATTTCTGGACGGGCTTGGGCTGTGAGTAGTGCTTCAATACTCCTAGCAAGGGTGCCGCCTGTGGAAATCATGTCATCAATTATTAAACAGGAACAATCTTTTACATCCCCGACAACACGAGTCACTGCTGTTTCCGTGCCACTTTTGCGGTGTTTGTGTAGCACCACTACCTCACTATTCAGCCATTGAGCATACTGGGTTGCCATTTGGACGCGCCCCGTGTCTGGCGATACAACTACAAAGTTAGGGGGCAAATGATGGCGGATAGCTTCACAAAAAATGGGTACAGCCGTCAGACTATCTACAGGAATCCGAAAGAAACCTTCAATTTGTGGGGTGTGTAAATCCAGTGTGACAACATGATTAACCCCGACAGCTTGTAATACTTCAGCTACCATACTGGAAGTAATTGGCTCTCGTCGTCCTTGGCGTTTATCTGCACGGGCATAGCCAAAGTAAGGGATAATTGCCGTAATTTGAGCGGCAGCAGCCCGCCGACAAGCATCTGTAAAAGCTAAAAGTTCTACTAGATGGTCATTGACAGGTGGGGCTGTGGACTGAAGGATAAAAACAGCCTTTTGGCGTACCGACTCCAGGAGTTGTACATTTACCTCACCATCTGGAAAGCGTTCGACTACAGATTTACCTAAGGGGATATTGAGTTTTTGAGCGACTGCGGCAGCTAAATCAGGGTTAGCTGTGCCTGTAAAAAGGATGAAATTGTCCATAATCACGACGTTAAGTAGGTGAACACAATAAAACCAAACTGTGTAAAGAAACGTAAAATCGCCCAAACCCTCTTCACTCTTGCCTATTGCCTCTTGCCTTTTGCCTTGCCATAACGACAATTTTCAACGCCAACCTACTTATTTGGTGATTTGCTGCCAAGCTGCATCTAGAGCCGATTTTGTGCGCTTGCTGGCACGGGAAATACTCTCTTGCAAACTATGCCATTGTTCTTGTAAAAACTCCGTAGCCTCTTCTAAGGCGTGATGTGGATGCTCAGTAGAAGCTGCCACTTCGTCGCTAACTTCTTTAATTTTGACGCGGACAACTTCGGGTTTATCGTTGGGGGTAATGAGATGTTGCAGGCGATGCCTTCGGCAGGCTACGCCAACGCCTATAATATGTACAAGATGTTGTACTTGTTGAGATTTCTCACTCAAAAAACCCTGTAATCCTTCTGATTCTCCTTGAAGTTGGTCTTGAACACCTTCGTGGATAATTAGTTTATTGGTGCTAATTTCCTGGATATCTTCGGGATACAGAACTGCGCGTCCATCAAAAGGAACTGCAATTTCTCCAGCCACAATATAAGCGGCGATTTCTCCAGTTTGCCAATCAAATAAAAAATCTTCCACCCAACCTTGAGTTTCACCCAGCGCAGATTCAACCGTAATTTGATCCAAGCGGTGAAGATTGTCTGGAATGTCTGGCACTGGATGATAATAAATTGACACCGCACCCATACCTATTCCAGCAATTCCCTGTACTGGCAAATAAGCTTCCTCACCCGAAAAATAGGCAATACGCCCGGAATCATCCAGCCAGACTTCTTCTAACTCAGCAAAACGAGCAGATGTCGAGCTATCTATGGCTATTGAACCGATAATTTGACTACGACGCACAACATTGAGCATATTTCCCCTCCCATACTCTCTATTTCTGAGGAGTTTGATTAATACAACACAGCGGCTAATCTTTTGCCACCTTGTTGTTTGGAACTTGAACTCTACTTTGAGGGTAGCAAGAAAATCAGAGAAATTGTTCCATCAATTTGTAGAAAAAATGTAGAAGGAATTAATCCCAGGAGAACGAACTTAGTTATTAAGCAATAAGTAGTGAGACAGAATTAATTACACAATGTCATTGCGTAAGTGTTGCGTGGCGTTAGCTATATGAAACGAAGTGAAATGAAGCAATAGCGTTCGCGGAGCGTCCCGAAGGGAACTAGCGCTGCTGCAAGCAGTTCGCAACGGTTGTGATTGCTTCTCTTCGCTCGCAATGACTGTAAATATTTTTGTCCAATTACTTAACATTCCCTAATTACAAAAAAAGGGAACAGGGGACAGATAAGAAACAAAAGTTACTGAGTTTAAGAGGGTGTTTGAAAAGTTATGGTTGATGTATCAAATATTTTCTACCCAATATTTTCTACCCCTCCCTAACCCTCCCCTTTACAAGGGCCTTTACAAGGGGAGGGTTAGGGATTTTTATTGTTTCCCCCCTTTCCCCTTGTAAAGGGGGGTAGCAATGTGATGAAAATTACGGAATACCACTTTTAAAACATCCTCTAAAGCTCAGTCAAGAAAAAGATGTGAAATATTCGCATATTACAAAATGAAGTGCGGAATATGGGATCTAAATCAGCAATTTTAGATACATATATTCCTCAATGCAGACCAACTACTAGCAATAGGCATTCTCCAACCAGTCCCAAAAGCGCGGTCGGTGATTTTTAATCCTGGTGCAGCTTGTCGGCGTTTAAACTCCGCACGGGATAATAATTGTAATACCCTATCCACAATTGCTGGTTCATGACCTGCGGTAATAATTTCTGCTGCTGATTGATGTTGATGAATCAAACGGTCGAGAATATCATCTAAAATTTCATAAGGTGGTAGGGAATCTTGGTCAACTTGACCCGGTTTAAGTTCCGCGCTGGGTGCTTTGGTGAGAATATTTTCGGGAATAACTTCTTTTTGTTGATGGGAATTTAACCATTTACAGAGGGAATAAACGCGGGTTTTAGGAACATCAGCAATCACCGATAAACCGCCATTCATATCACCATAAAGAGTGCAATAACCAACAGCAACTTCCGATTTATTACCAGTAGATAAAAGCAAATAACCAAACTTATTAGAAATTGCCATTAATAAATTACCACGAATGCGAGATTGGAGATTTTCTTCCGCAATCCCAAATTCTGTGCCGGCAAATAACTCACCAAGAGATTTATCAAAACTTTCCATTAATTCCCCAATGGGTAAAATCTGAGTTTGAATATCTAAATTTTCTGCTAATGCTAAAGCATCACTAATAGAATGTTCAGAACTATAGGGAGAAGGCATTAACACACCAATCACATTTTCTTTTCCTAATGCCGCAGTCGCAATGACCGCAACTAAAGCAGAATCAACTCCCCCACTTAAACCTAACAATACTTTAGAAAAGCGACATTTACCCACATAATCTTTAACTCCTAAAACTAAAGCATTCCAAATTTCCTCATCTTCAGATTCATCAATGGGGGAAATATGACTTAATTGTAAATCCCGTTTATCGGCATTAAATTCAACGGTCAAAAAATCAGATACAAAACCTTTAGCACGACAAACAATTTCACCTTGTTTATTTAAAGCAAAACTCCGTCCATCAAAAATCAAATCATCATTTCCGCCAACTTGGTTTGTATAAATAATTGGTTGTTGAAAATTAACTGCACTATGTTTTAACATCGCTTCTCGCAGATGTTGTTTACCAACAGTGTAGGGTGAAGCAGATAAATTAACAGTTAAATCAACTCCTAAATTTGCTAAATCAGCAATGGGATTAACTGCGTAACTCCGCTTACCCCAAAATTCCTCATCATTCCATAAATCTTCGCAAATTGTCACACCAATATGAAGATTATCTAATTTAAAAGAATTGGCTTGTAGTCCTGGTTCAAAATAGCGTTTTTCATCAAAAACATCGTAAGTTGGTAATAGCCTTTTATGAAAAAATTGCTGGATTTTGCCATTTTCTAATAAAGCCATACTATTAAATAAATTTTTCCCTCCAGAAATGTGCGCTTGGGAATTTTTAACCACAGTTCCCACCAATACAGCTAAATTTGCGGGTAAATCTTCAGCTAATTTTTGCAATGTTTTATCTATTGATTCCACAAAACTAGGATTTAATAATAAATCCCTTGGTGGATACCCACAAATAGATAATTCAGGTGTTAATAATAAACGAACATTTTCTGATGCTGCTTGTTGTGACATTTCCAGGATTTTTTGAGTATTTCCTAGTAAATCACCAATAATAGGATTAATTTGAGCGATAGCGATTTTCATAATTTATCTGCGTCTATTTGCGTTCATCTGCGTTCAACTATTATTCCTTAAATAAACACCAAAGGTTTATCTTTAAATGGTGCAAAAGCATCTTTATCAAACCTATACAAACTTGCAGGACGACCAGCACCTCGTGATACTTTAATGCCAGTATCCGATAAAAAGCCCAATTTGAGTAACCGCGCTCGAAAATTAGAATAATCGGCAAAACATTCTCCTAAAACTGTAGTGTATAGTTGATACAAATCGTTTAAAGTAAAAGTTTCTGGTAACACTTCAAAAGCTATAGGACTATATTCTAATTTGTTTTTTAATCTTCTATGTCCATAGGTAATAATCTCATTATGGTCAAATGCTAATTGTGGTAATTGTTTGACGGGATACCAAGCAATACCCGCTACTTTATCGGCAATTAATTCTGCTTCTTCAAATCTGACTAAAGCAAAGTAACTAACTGATAAATAACGGACTCCATAGCTATCAATTTTTTCTCTGGGGTCACGGTTTGGACCACCAAAAGTATAAAGCTGTTCTAAATAAAGATTATTTACCTTTATTTTCTCAGCCATAATCCGATAAGCAGCATCTTCTAAAGATTCTCCTTGACGGACTAAAGTACCAGGAAGACTCCAATCATTTAAAAATGGTTCTTGCTGTCGCATGACCAAGAGAACTAACAACCGATTTTGAGCAGTATCTACAGAAAAAATCACATTATCAACACCAACTTTAAAGTCAGCTAAAGGTTGTTGATTTATGGAGTTTAGAATCTTTTTTTGGTTACGTATTGGCATTCGTACAAATGCTGTTGATGAATATAGGCAATGACGGGAGGTGTGAGAGTATTAATATCTCCTTGTTCACGAAAAGCGGTAGAGGAAACATCTAAACCAATTAAATTTGCAATTTTAATTTGTCCTCCGATTTGTTTAACTTTTTCTAAACTAGAATCATCTATTATATATCCTGGTCTGGGAATTACCAGTAATTGCACCTGTTGTAATAGATCTTCAATATGATACCAGCGCGGCAATTGATTGACTAAATCAGCCCCAATTACTAAAGTATATTCAATATCTTCTCCCCATTTTAATTTTGCTTTACCTACAGTTTCTAGAGTTTTCCAACTACTCAAATCTTGTTCTAAGGCAATATTTTGGTTAGCAACATTGATATCTTTAATTAACAGTTCTAACATTGCTGCCCTGTGTGGTAAAGGCGTTTGTTGGGATTTTAGAGGATTATCCGCCGCCCATACAGCCACCCAATCATAACGTTCAGATAACCATCTGAGAATTATTAAATGTCCAGCAGTTGGAGGATCAGCACTTGTACCAAATAAGGCTATTTTCATGATTTTTGATTCTGCTTTTTTGCAATTTTTAGAGTAATTTAAACGAACCACAGAGACGCAGAGGGCGCAGAGGTAAGAGAAATTATATTAATTTATCTCTTTTTTTCGTTTTATTTGTCAATTTCTGTAATGGTTCTGATATTTCAATTTTGACGGAAGTGGGATTTTCTATTCTTCTTGTTTCTGCTGGTAAACTAGCAACTGATGCCGCAGTTCGTTGACGAATGATTGTTAAATTTTCTGGTGTTTGTAATTGTTTACCTGCTTTGATTACTAACTGTAATAAAGATTTTTCATGGTCAGATTTTTCTTCTGTTAAGCCTAATCTATCTTTATGTATTTTACCATCTAAGAAGGATCGAAAAATTTGTTTTTTACCTGGATAAGTGAATTTACCACTTGATTCTTTCATGACGGGAATTCCATCAATATCTACAAGTTTATAAACTCCATTCACAGGTTGACCTGTAACTAATTTTGTGCCTAATCCATAACTATCAATTTCTGCCCCTTCTTGTTTAAGTCGGCTAATTTCCCATTCATCTAAATCACCACTGGCGAATATTGATATATTCGGTAAGAGCGATCGCACTTGTTTTGATAAACTAACTAAATCCCCAGAATCTAACCTGACTCCAGATAATTCTAATTTTCCAGAATTGACTTTTTCTGCTAATTTCTCCGCCGCAGCAACGGTATCATAGGTATCAATTAGTAATGACGCACCGGGAAAATATTGATGAAATGCCGTAAAAGCCTGTTCTTCACTCCCTTCTAAAGCTGATAAGGCCATAACTAAAGCGTGTGCCATTGTCCCACTTGGTTTTTGTCCTAGCTGTAGCGCCGCTAACACATTGGAAGTACCATCTAAACCACCTGCCAAAGCCGCCCGTGCTGCCCATAAAGAGGCTTGGGGACTAAAAGCCCTGCGTGTACCAAATTCTAAAAGTGTGGCTTTTTCTCCCGCTATATCCCTTAATCTTGCGGCTTTGGTGGCAATTAGAGTTTGATAATTCAGAGTATTTAAAAGATATGTCTCTACTATTTGCGCTTGCCATAAGGGTGCTTCTATTCGGAGCATAGGTTCATTTGCAAATATCGCTGTTCCTTCCGCAACTGCCCACACATCTCCAGTGAAGCAACCTTCCCGCAAAAGCTGCCAAAAACGCTCATTTGCGTGGGTAAAAATTCCCGTTGACTGCAAATCAGCAATTTGACTGTCATTAAACCGGAATTTAGTCAAATATTCCAAAGCTTGGGCTAAACCCATAGCTATTAAATAGCCAAAACCATCAGGTAAGCTTCTGACAAACAATTCAAAGCTCGCTTGCTTCTGCTCTATACCCTCACCGACATAACAAGCTGTCATTGTTAGCTGATAAAGGTCTGTTAGTAAGCTGTAATCCTCACAACTGAGATTTAATTCGGAATTTTTCCTTTCATAGTCTATATCCAGGAAAGTTGTCATAAGAATACCCGGTAAGTGGGAAACGAGCGTGGCTTGGCTCCCTGAGAGGGAAACTACACGAGCGGTTTTAACCGCTGTGGATATTAAAATTGAAACCAGATTTTTGATTGGAATCTGGAAACCAACTCCCATTTCTGGGGTAATGTTAGCCTTGACCTGTTATAAGAGCTTGCTTGAGCTTGCAACACTGTTCCAGTGACCTTAGAACTGTTTAATCACAAGCGACAGAGCAGGGAACTGGCTATGCCTGACGGCACGAACGCATTCCAGGGTGTCGTGACTCAAATAACGGCTACCCTTCGACTCCCTTCGACTTCGCTACCTCGACTTCGCTCGGCACAAGTCAGGGCAAGCCGCTCAGGGTGGTCTGGTCAGTACGGCTTGCTTGATTACTCTTGCAAGCCCAGTCCCTTTAGGGCTGGGTTACTGACCCTTAAAACTCCTGATTGATGATTTTATTTTCATAATAACTAGAATTTTG
>NZ_JADEWA010000694.1:0-1800 GCF_015207865.1 Dolichospermum sp. LEGE 00246 | reverse complement strand
TCCCCCACCTCCCCCACCTCCCTGCTTGCCTTCACCCGTCATTTTCGGGTTGACAGACTACTAGAGGGGTTGTAGCTGCGTAATTCCAGAAAATTAGGGTCAAATTTGGAAACTTCAACCTACTATGACTTCTCAACAGCCTAACAACCTGCCCCTATGGGTACAAGATAGAGATAAAGTAATTGCAGCCAGCGCTGATGCTCAATGGCGCAATCAAAAACCCCCTGACTATAGCCGTTCTTTGCAAAACCTAGAAAAAGAGAGTATCCACCATCATCTAGAAGGTACACTGGAAGCTATTGTCGAAAACCTGGTAAGAACCTTTGAAATGGAAGTGTCATGGAAAACTAACCCCGCACAGTGGTTATCTATCGTCAATGACAAATTCCGGGTAACAAGCAATGGGGGTCAAGAATACACCGCCGCCGAGTTAGGTAAATCAGGTACTTATAATTTATTTATGGCTGATTCTGAACATTACAAAGCTTCAGAGGAAAGTTTTGAATCTTCCCATGATATCTTTCATAGTACCTTTCCCCAAGGATTTCCCTGGGAAGTATTGGCAGTTTATTCAGGTCCCCCAAATGTTACATTTAAATGGAGACACTGGGGACATTTTCAGGGTAAATATAAAGATTATGCACCCACAGGCAAAACAGTTGAAATTATCGGTATGAGTGTTGCTCATGTCACCGAAGATTTAAAAATTGTTTCCTTAGAACACTATTTTGATAATGCCCTATTCTTAGAAAGCCTGACAGCAGGTGGCAAACTAGAAAATAGTGAAAATAAGGGCAGTGGTTGTCCTTTTGGTTCTTGGTTTCAGGGATTGAAGAAAAGTTAATTGCTCAGGGTACAGATTCAACACTGTAAGTAATTGGACAAAAATATTTACAGTCATTGCGAGGGAAGGGAAGCAATCACAACCCTTGGAATTGCTTCATTTCACTTCGTTCCCTATGGCTAACGCCACGCTGCGCTTACGCAATAGCATTGTGTAATTAATTCTGTCTCACTACTTACCCTAATTAGATCCCCAACTTCTTCTTTGATGATTTCAATAAATCAGGATTTAGGCAACTGGCACATTAGTAGGGTGCGTCAGATATCAACAATCTGTTTATTTGCATGATTTATGCAGTCTGACGCACTCTACAACAGATTTTTAGTGTATACTGCAAGCGGTTCATAGTTTAACCAAATATGAAACCCCTCTGGTAAACCTCTCCTTTGCACCTCTCCCTAGCCCTCTCCTAAGAGGAGAGGGAAAAGGAATAATATTTAATACTGGAGAGGCTTTGAACCTTGTTCTTTGTATGATAAAAAAGTCCAGCTTCTAGCTGTTTTGAGTATAACACTTACGAAAGTTCTATGAATCAATACTAGAAGTCGGGAATCTCACGCCGCACCATACAATTATAGATTAGTCAGCAAGCAAGGAAAATGAAAACATACTATTACGTTTTGGCCAGTCAACACTTTCTTATGGAAGAAGAACCGATAGAAGAAGTTCTCAAAGAACGGACTCGTAATTATCATGAACAAGAAAAAGAAATTGATTTTTGGTTAGTTAAGCAACCCGCTTTTTTGGAAGCAGCAGAAATGAAAGATATTAAAAAGAAATGTCCTCAACCTGCGGCAGCTATTATTTCCACCAATGCCCAATTTATTACCTGGCTAAAACTGCGGTTAGAGTATGTGATTACTGGCGAATTTTCCGCCCCTTCTGATAGCATACCCAATCCCTTAGCATCTCTCAGTACAGTTTCTTAATAGGGAACAGGGGGCAGGGGGCAGGGG
>NZ_JADEWA010000099.1:0-13900 GCF_015207865.1 Dolichospermum sp. LEGE 00246 | reverse complement strand
ACCTCTATTCAATTTGTTATTGTGATTTCTCTTTCTCAAATGCAGTCTTCAGGGTTTTGTGAATTTTAGATTTTAGATTTTAGATTTTGGATTGATAAGTCCAATCTAAAATCCAAAATCCAAAATCCAAAATCATCAGGCTTTCCTGGTGTCTATGGCGCGGTGGAACCACACTGATACCTTCCCGAACTCAGAGGTGAAACGCTGCTGCGGCAACGATAGTTTGGGGGTAGCCCCACGTGAAAATAGCTCGATGCCAGGTTTATTATTCCATACAACAAAGCCTCCTCTATTTATTTAGTGGAGGTTTTGTTTTTTGCTAGATATGATATAGTTGGTAAGCTGTTGTGCAGCTTGATTGTATCATAGGATGTTAACTAAATAAGCGATTCCTACGGAGCGCTTCGCTAGTGTGTTAATTCTGAATCCCTTATCCTATAAGACTTCATGCACAAAATATGTCGTCATATTTTTATGAGAACGTGCCTGGAACAGATGCTTTCGGTGTAAACTACGGTAACACCAATAATTTTCTGGACAATCCCTCCAAAAATACACAGAATTAACACACTAGCTAACCCCTGATAAATAATATCTAACCACACACGAATTACAGCTTTACCTTCATCCAGGGATGCGATCGCTCTATAAATTATCAAAAGTTTCAACACCCCTCCCGGAGTGGGGCGGGTTGAAAGTCACTGTTAACAAATTAATGTCATTTTTAACTAATGTTTCAACACCCCCTCCCGGAGTCGGGCGGGTTGAAAGGATTGAGAATAAAGGCAAAGAAAGATCACTAGAATAGTTTCAACACCCCTCCCGGAGTCGGGCGGGTTGAAAGACAGAGAGTCATATCTTTTCCTTGTTTGATGTATAGTTTCAACACCCCTCCCGGAGTGGGGCGGGTTGAAATGCGTTAGTTCAAAAATACAATAAAATATTTAGGAATGAGGATTAAATAAAGTGCAAATCTTGATGGATGTAATTTAACATTAGGTTAGACGGTCGTTATCAAGAATTGTAAGTTAATAAATCCACATTCCTTAGGTGGGTTGAAAGATCAGTAGGTCGTGAGTTTAACTCTGATAGATTTTTATAATAAACAGAATCCTGATTTTGAGCGTAAAAGACAATTAATTTGGCAATACGGACATCAATTTGTCAACGCGGTCAAATAATTCGGCAAGTGACAGCACAACATCACTATTAACTCAACTATCTGTTTAAAAGTGCGGATAAAAGGACTTGAACCTTCACTCCTTTCGGAACTAGAACCTAAATCTAGCGCGTCTGCCAATTTCGCCATATCCGCATTAATACCTTATGTTAGCACAACAAATTATTTATGGCAATAGGCAAAAGAGTCAAAATTTCAGTCCCAATTTTAAATTAGGGTATGGGATATTGGTGATATTTTCCCATGTCCCTAATAATCTACATCACAGCTACACGAGGTAGACGATGTTTGAAACCACAGAGAATTTCCCAAGAAATGGTATTGAGGCAGTTTGCCCAATCATTAGCGGATATTTGCTCTTTTCCCTGTTCTCCTAGCAAAGTGACTATTTCCCCCTCTTGCAAATCGGGAATGGAACTCACATCTAACATGATTTGGTCCATTGTAATTGCGCCAATTTGCGGTATGCGCTGCCCACGAATTAACACCTGCATTTGGTTAGAAAGACTACGGGGAACTCCGTCGGCATAACCAATACCAACTACAGCCAGACGCATTTCTTTAGAAGCAATAAAATGATGTCCATAACTAACTCCAGTTCCTGCGGCTATGGTTTTAACTTGGGTAACTCTGGCTTTGAGTTGTAAAACCGGTTGCAGTTTGATTTGATTTTGTAAATGAGTGGCAGGATAAAGACCATAAATAGCTAAACCCACCCGCACCATGTCATAGTGCAGTTCTGGATTTGTCAAGGTAGCGGCGGAATTTGCTAAATGCAAACTGGGAATTTTTATCCCTTTAGCTTTAATGTGTGCAGTTGCTTCTGCAAATCTTCTATGCTGTTCTGTCATCACTGTGGTATCAAGACTATCGGCAGTTGCTAGATGAGAATAGATACTGGTAATATTTAAATGGGGTAATCCTTGTACTAACTGGACAAAATCTGCGGCTTGTTGCCAACTAGTGCCTAATCTAGACATTCCTGTATCTAATTTAATATGTACGGGTAAAGAGGAATTATGGTTAATAGTTTCTAAGGTGTTAGAAAATTCTAAAGCTTGTTTAGGGCTACATAGTGTGGGCTGAAGTTGCCAATGGGCGATCGCCTGAATTTGTTCTGGTGTGTTGGTTGCCCCTAAAATCAGAATTGGGGCTTGAATACCATCTTCTCGTAATTGAATACCTTCGGGAACTGTTGCCACACCTAACCAACTAGCACCCGCCTCCAAAGCAGTCCTCGCAACTGTCACCGCCCCATGTCCATAGGCATCAGCTTTGACAACGGCCATTAATTGGGTACATGGTGATAAAAACTTGACCAACTGCTTGACGTTATGAGACAAAGCCCCTAAATCAATTTCTACCCAAGCCCGCTGAGAAAACCAAGCATAAGCATCACATTCCTGATTGTCGGCAAAAATCGGGGTTTGCTTGCGACTTAACATTACACTTTACTCCTATCACACCACCGAAAAGCTGCTCACATCCGTTCTATAAAACTTACCCAAAATCACCAAAGTCTAGACACATCTGGACAGCGATAATCTTAGTGTTTATTTCCTGCTTCATCGCGGTCTTAGAATGACTTCCAATCTTGTTTGCCCGCTCCACAAGCAATCTCGGTAGAACTTACCGTTTCTGACCGTAGTTCCTAAAAAGAACCCCTAGTACCGTAGGGCGTTCGTCAAGAGCCAAAAGTTAAAAGTCAAAACGAAGACAGTATAGGCTTTTGGACGATTTAGAATGGTTGGGTTATTTACGCCGCAGTGTACTAGAAGCCGTATCACCTTAATCAGGAAGTTTAACTTTGATCCGGCGATTTATACAAGATAGTAGTATGAGCAATATTAGTGTATCCGCACACTCGAAAATCTTTTAATTATTAGAAAATAGTTCTTCCTTATCAAATTCATGATAACAGATATAAAATCAAATGTCAACCCCTAAACACTCCTTTATGGCGATTTTTTTGGCAAATTCATGAAAATGTTAATAAATAATAAATTCAGATGTATTTGAATCAAGAACAAAAGTATAAATTATTCTCATATCCCCAGCGGGGTGTATTTGTGTTAATATATGTAAAACTAATACCTTGAGCGCAGATTCATGAGGAAGGTTTTAGTCCTGAACGCCTCTTACGAACCGCTCAACATCACTAGTTGGCGACGTGCCACCGTGTTGTTGATTAAAGGCAAGGCTGAACGCTTAGAATACAACGGTAAATTCCTTTACTCGGATTTTCCGATGCCAACCGTAATTCGGTTGCGTCATTATGTCCGCGTTCCTTATATGGAAATTCCGCTGACTCGGAGGAATATCTTGCATCGTGATAGCCATACTTGTCAATACTGTGGTAACACAGGAGACGGGTTAACTCTCGATCATGTTATGCCAAGATCACGAGGGGGCGAAGATACTTGGGAAAATATTGTTACGGCTTGTGTCCGCTGCAATATCAAGAAAGGCTGTCGTACACCGCAAGAAGCGCGAATGCCCTTGCGTCATTTACCCCGTCAACCTTACAGTAGTCTCTACTTTGAGGTGACAAAGCATCTTAAAAGTGGAATGCACCAGGAGTGGCAAAAGTATGTCATAGGTCTTTGACATCCTACATAATTAACTACAAAAACTCAGGACAAAATTCACCTGTAGATATATCTGATTGACCAAATTGGGTCAATGATGTGACTACAATCAGGTGTTTCACTTGGTTTTGTCCAGTGTTTACTACAGCTTGTGGCAAGTTTCCACCAAGCTGATATTTTCATCTTAATTTTCAGGGGTGGCACTTTATCTGCTAAAAAAACGATATATAGATAGATTTTGTTCTTAACTGATAATTTGTTACAATTATGAGTAGATGATTTGCCACCAAGAAATTGAGAGATCAATTTGGACACAGAATGCCAACAGTAGCACAAGTCAAATAAATATTCAAGATAATTATCAAATTTTTTCATAAAAATCTGCATATTTGTTTAGACAAAGTCACAAATTATGAGGTTGTATATAACTCAAGAGGTACAGCATACTTGAATTTCAGCATTTTTGTAGCACTTTAGTTGGATGCAATAGATCCTTTGCTCGTGCTATTGACAAAAATAAACCGCTTTACACAGTGCCAAAAGAATTAATTTTAGATTTTGCCAAGTTTCATGTAGCTTTATCAGCGCACTACTGCTTGGATTGTATCTGAATGGATAACCCTATTTTCCCCGCTTAGAAATACAGTTAGTTACTTATGTACGTGAATTATCCACCTTCTCAATTTGAAAGTTTATCATTGACCACAGATCCCCATCCAGAGGAATTAGAAATAGAGAAAGAGGTAATTGAACTTCCACCGTTAAACCGGACTTCCTTACCATCCTCTAATGGTGATGGAGGTATCTATTTAGTCCAGCGTGGCAATTCTCTAGCATCTCAAAAATCAGAGGAGTTACAGAAGACGCTGCTTGCACATCGTCATGAACGTCAGTTGGTGATTTTACAGGATTTTCCTGATCCTGATGCTCTTTCTTGTGCTTGGTCTTACCAATTAATTGCCCAACAGTATGATATCAAGTGTGATATTGTTTACGCGGGAACTTTAAGTCATCAGGAAAATATTGCTTTAGTTAAGCTCACTAATTTACCTGCTCAACGTTGGACAATACAAGCTTTAAAAAATAAAAATTTGTCATGCTATCAAGGGTTTGTGTTAATTGACAACCAGGGAACTACGTCTCAATTATTACCAGCCATCCAACAAGCTGGAATTCCCCTGATAGTGCTGGTGGATCATCATAGTTTACAAGGAGAACTCAAATCAGAATTTGTTGATGTTCGTCCTTATGTGCGGGCTACCGCGACAATTTTTACTCAATACTTACAAGCAGGATTATTAACTTTAGATAATAGCATTAGCCAGCACGTTAAATGTGCTACAGCTTTAATGCACGGGTTACGCTCAGATACAAATCGGTTGATGCAGGCACAGGAAGAAGATTTTATGGCTGCTGGGTATTTGAGCAGGTTTTATGATGCTCAGTTACTAAATGCTATTTTGCAAGCAAATCGTTCTAAGCGGGTAATGGATGTGATCGAGCGATCGCTTAAAAACCGCATCGTTCAAAATAACTTTTCTATAGCTGGTGTTGGTTATTTGCGCTATGATGACCGGGATGCAATTCCCCAAGCGGCTGATTTTCTCGTTACTGAGGAAAATGTGCATACAGCAGTAGTTTATGGAATTGTTCATGATGAAGATGACGAATTAGAAGTAGTGATAGGATCTCTGAGAACCACCAAACTGACGTTAGATCCTGATGAATTTATTAAAGAAGCCTTTGGACAAGATAGTGCTGGGCGATTTTTTGGTGGTGGGAGGACGGGTGCTGGAGGCTTTGAAATTCCGATGGGTTTCTTATCTGGTGGTAATGAAAATTCAGCTTATGCCAAAATCAAATGGGAAGTTTTCGACGCACAAATTAAACAGAAACTATTGAAATTGGTAAATCCTAGAGATAATCCAATTCAGTCTTAAGTAGGTGAACACAATAAAACCAAACTGTGTAAAGAAACGTAAAATCGCCCAAACCCTCTTGCCTCTTGCCTTGCCATAACGACAATTTTCAACGCCAACCTACTTAAAACAAATTCAAAGACTTGATTAATTTAGGATTTAGCAATGCTGATTGGTGTGAACTTAAGCTACAGATAGCTTATTTATTTGGCTGACAGACCCGCCTGGAAATTCAGTTCCAGGCTAATATCAAAGAACAGTTGAAACAAGGAGCTATTAAAAGAGCAGAACGTGATTTAGGATTAGTTAAAGAGTGGTTTAATTTGGAAGAAGAAGCGTGTTAAGTAAGGGAAAAATTATCTATCCCCAGCGTGGTGAAATCTACTTGGTTAATTTTGATCCAACTATAGGTTCCCCAAATCAAAAAAAACACGACCAGCTTTAATTTCCTGAGTTTAATCCTTCTAAAAGCATGGTTTGTAATCGTTCGTTTGCTCTCTGTTTAAACTCAGATACCGATGCAAAATATTTTGAGCTTGTTCTAATAATTCTGCTTCTAATTCTCCTAGATGTTGAGTTAAACGAATTTTGTCAAATGTCATTGGTTCAACGCATATCAAAAGACTATCTACAGAAAGTCCGTTTCGCGCTGATGTAGGTACTTCAACTACCGCAGGTGAAATACGGGGGTTATTAGGTTTTGCGGAAGTAAAAGGTAAAACTGTGACTTTGCTGCGTTGGTTATTAAACAAAGTCCCAGAAATTATCAGTGCTGGACGAGTTTTTTGAATTTCTGTACCTACGGATGGGTCAAATGTTACTATCCAGATGCTTCCCATTCGGTAATCGCTATGTTTTGCCATTCACTTTCCCAACCTAATTCTAATTCATCAACCAAAGCGCAAGCTGCCGCTAGTGCTTCATCTCGTTGTTTTTCTTGCCATTGTTTCAAGAGATTTTCAATCAACGCACTACGGTTTTCAACTTTTTGGTCAATATAATTTAGTAGTTCATCTGGCAATGAAATTGAGATTTTAGCCATATCCTACCCACAGTCATACTATAAGTAGTATAGCCTAATTTGATATTTTTAGTCTAGTAGTTTGTGAATCTAGGATTTGATTTAGTTCGGGTGATAATTCTCAGGTGAGGTGAATGTTTCTGTGGTGTATCTGTGATGGTTCTATTGTCTTCTCTTATTTACACGAATTATATGGCATATTGTTTCTCCTCGTTATATTCATGGAGTTTTTCCAAATGCTCCTGAAAAACATAATCTTATGCGCGATATTAAAAGAATAAGAAGAATTTTAAACGAAATAAGGGTTATACGTAACCGTGTATTTCATCATGAACCTGTTTTCAATACTAGAAACTTATCATTTGATGAATTACTGACAACCTACGAAAATGCTAAGAAATTAGGCATTGCTGATTAAGGGTATGAATTTTAGTCTCACGCAAAGGCGCAATCACGCAAAGGTAAGATTTTTAAAGGTTCGATTTGGAAATTTCATACCTCGATTCAGCAACGCCAGAAATTACTAGGTTGGTTAAGTGAAGACGCTTTATGTTTTTTTGAAGAAAATAATCAATTTGAAAAATTGGTAAATTCAATACCATCTAGTATGAGATCACTATCATAATATAATACCCCCATCCAATTAAACATTCAAATGGGGGTAATATCTCTTAATGCACCAACACGATCACAGCGAACTGCTTGCAGCAGTGCTAGTTCCCTCCGGGACGCTCCGCGAACGCGATCGCTCTATTAATTGCTAGTAATGGTTGAGTGAGATGATGTGAACAGATACAGGGTTTTTAATGGTGGCTTATATTGTTGATAACCCACCCTACAGTAATTAAAAAGATATGAAATCAAACAAATGGATTGATAATTCTTACTTTATTCTCTATTAATTGATTATGTTGCATATCTTCTGAGTAAATCATGGAACATTCACTTAATAAAGCTGTAGCTATAATCAAACTATCCCAATAAGAGTAGTTATATTTTGCATTGATTTCTAATGCTTGTATAACTTCTGTTGTGTTAATTGCTTGAACAGGAAAAGTATTCACTATATCTGATATGATTGTAATTGCATCTGTTTTTGATGTGAATTTTTTTCTAGTTAAAACATGAAATAATTCTCCTAAAACCTGAGTGCTAACTAACAGCAATGAAGAATAATTTTTGATGATTTCTGCAACTTTCTGGGATTTTTCTGGCGGATTTTTAGCATAGAGATAAATCCAGAGATTACTATCGAGAAAAATTTTATCTATCATAAATTTCTTCTCGATTAAATTTGTAGTCTGGGGGAAGTGGGAAGGAGTAGTTATTAACTCGCGCTAAGAATTGCTGTATTTTCGATTCTTGATAATCTATTGGTTGTGTAGATTCGCTGGGTTCGAGAATCATAATTTGTATGGTTTTACCTTCTAATTCGGAACTTAGTTTTTCATTCAAAATAAGTTCACCGTTGGTACAGGTTGCTTGGATAATTTGCAGCATTATGAATAACCTTAAATCCTATATAAAATTTTTCGGTATGATCCTATTATAAACTACGCACCGATAATTCTCAGGTGAGGTGAATATTTACATGATCTGCTTGCAGCAGCGCTAGTTCCCTCCGGGACGCTCCGCGAACGCGATCGCTCTACTAATCCCTAGTAATGGTTGAGTGAGATAATGTGAACAGATACAGGGTTTTTGGGTTGTAATTTAGTGTTATTAATATTGTTGGGTTTCCTTGTGTCAACCTAACCTACTTGCTAAGTGAAATTATAGAAAATGCACAAACAAAAAAGCCAACTATAGATACAAAACCTTGTGTAAGGCAAGAATTACCAAAACTTAAACAAAATATGCCTTATTCAAAAGCTAGGGAGATGTTATTAGAAGCAGGTTGGCAAGCAGTATTTAATAGAGAAATCTTAAACTCTGAAAGAAGCGCACCAGTAAATTATTTTTTTACTAAAAAAGAGTATACAGAAATTCAAGATTGTGCTGGCTCAGGTTTAGGTCTTTGCTATTTTCGGTTTGAAAGTGCTTATGGAGAAATTTTGTATGTGTTAAAGTTCTTTAGATTTCACTATTTTCAACAATTATTTTGCAGAACGCAGATAAACGCAGATAAACGCGGATAAATGCAGATAAATGCAGATAGATTTAGAAATTACGGACAACACGCCTTATTTCTACTTTGGGATTACCAAAATTAATTAATAGACATAGAGTAAGTCCAGTTGTTTTAAGATAATTCATACATTGGGCAAAATGCTTACTATCCAGTGCTGTTACTGCCTTTAACTCCACAATAATAGCGTTTTCCACCAACAAATCAGCCCTATAATTACCCACAATTATACCGTCATACCAAACTTCCAGCATTTTTTGCTGCTCAACCAACAAACCAGTTTTCCGTAACTCATACACTAACGCATTTTCATAAACCGCCTCCAAAAAACCAACCCCCAAAGTATTACCCACCTTAAAAGCACATCCAATAATCTTTTCCGTAACCCCATTCAAATCCAATCTGCGTTCATCTGCGTTCATCTGCGTTCTAATTAATGCACCAACTCAATAGCCCGCTTAGTCAACGCTTCCGCAGTCAAGCCATTAAAAGCCATCAACTCACCCGCACTGGCCGTAGTTTCCCCACGCTTCCAGGCAAAAGAATCACGCTGAGAATTACTGCGTAACATGATCGGTTCTAACATCGCCGCAGCACGACCTACAATTATCCTGTAATTTCAAAAGCGGTTATTTAGTTTAATAAAATTCTTACCCTGGGGTCGGGAACTCTATATTATGGCAGTTTTTGTCATTTTCTGCCATGATAACGGTGATGATTATTTGTAAAGTATTGTAAATACTAATCAATGAGTTTTCAAAATTAATAGTTCGGGTGATATTTGCTTATGTATCTGTGATGGTTCTATTGTCTTCTCTTATTTACATGATAGCTTGTGATGCTTGGGTGAGATAATGTAAACAGATACAGGGTAAGGTTTTCAGGTGCGAACTGCTTGCAGCAGCGCTAGTTCCCTCCGGGACGCTCCGCGATCGCTATCGCCCCAGTAATCCCTCATGATGGTTGGATGAGATAATGTGAACAGATACAGGGTTTTTCAATTACGGATCGCCCTAAACATCCCTAGTAATGGTTGAGTGAAATAATGTGAACAGATACAGAGTTTTTGGGTTCTAATTTAGTATTATTAATGGTGGGTTATGTTGTATGCTGAGTATCATTAAATTTTGCGTTTCCCCTGCCTAGTTGCTAATGATGAGTTAAAATAAAAATATTGTCTACTCAAATAGGAAGATTTATGGAGAACTTACTACCTCAAAACATTTTACAATTAACTATTGCGGAAAGAATCCAATTAGTCCAAGATATTTGGGATAGTATCACTGTAGATGCTGATAATGTAACTATTAGTGATGCTCAAAAAAAGGAATTGGAGAGACGGTTAGAACTTTATTATCAAAATCCTCATCAAGTTTCTAGCTGGGAGGAAGTGAAACAAAAATTTAATCGTTAGTTAATATATGACTTACAAAATTTTCATTACACCAGAAGCAGAACTTGATTTAGAGGATGCTTATAATTGGTATGAACAGCATACTTTTGGATTAGGTTCTGAATTTATTCGTGTTGTTGATGCTAGTTTTTCAACTATTCAACGTAATCCTTTTGCTTGTCCAATTGTTCACGAACAAGTTAGAAAAAAGTTAATTCGCAAGTTTCCCTATGGATTACTTTACATTATTATAGATGAAACAATTTCTATTATTGGTTGTTTTCATGTTAAACGTGATCCGCAACAATGGGAAAGGCGTTTATAAGATTTAATTCAGGTGATAATTCGCTCTACTAATCCCTAGTAATGGTTAGGTGAGATAATGTAAACAGATATAGGGTAGGGTTTTCAGGTGCGAACTGCTTGCAGCAGCGCTAGTTCCCTCCGGGACGCTCCGCGAACGCTATCGCCCCAGTAATCCCTAGTAATGGTTGAGTGAGATAATGTAAACAGATACAGGGTTTTTAGGTTATAATTTACTGTTATTAATGATGGGTATTGCTGGGTTTCCTTGTGTCAACCCAACCTACGCATTAATTTTTATTTTCATGAAACTAGTTCATCAATTTTTGCTGTTTCGTGATTTTTCTGATTTTGATAAAATTCTTCAAACAAAGTAAAAAATCTATCTACTGCGCTTTTTTCATCGGCTGAATGGAAAAGAAGAATACTTGACCATAATTGACCTGTTTCTACATTGAATTTGTGTCTTATCCACTGCAAAAAAGTTTGAAATTCTGTTTCTTCTGCTGTTAAGGGAATACCAATTTCTCGACGGGCAAAATAGTATCCATCTAAAAATGCTTGGAGGCTAAAAATAGAATTTTTACCTAAATACATTGCAGGTCTTTTTTTGATCTTTTGCAGTAAGTTGTAGAGATTATCCATGTTTAACTCACTAAATTTCTAGGTTAAAAGTAAGTTTCTTTGATTTGAAACTCTAATCCTACATCTAATATAGGTGAATAGAGATTCTGTATCCAGTTTAATCGGGCAATGCCTTGATGGTGAATATTGTCAAAAACAAGTTCTACGTTATTTATCTCTATTATAACACCTTCATGATGACCTGTGCTGGCAATCAATTCTCCAATACTATCATCATAAATTCTGCCATAAATTGGATCTTGAGAATTTGTATTTATTTTAATATGCTTACCATGAATACTTTGTCTGATTAAAAATTCTTTGATTGCTCTAGCGCAGGGAATACAATCAAATATTCCGTAACTACTGGCAATTGCTATAATTTATTGATAGATGATATCCTCTTTATTCAAAATTACTCCCGTTGTCAAATTTTAATATTTCTACCCTGATTACTATTGATTGATAGTTAAGGGAGTATTAAGTTATTTTTTACATTTTAAACTAGAAGAAGCACAAAATAGGATTTGAGTAAGGATTCAGGTGGTGAGGTGAATATTTACACGATCACAGCGAACTGCTTGCAGCAGCGCTAGTTCCCTCCGGGACGCTCCGCGATCGCTCTAGTAATCCCTAGTCATAGTTGAGTGAGATAATGTGAACAGATACAGGGTTTTTATAGACTAATTCGCCATCATTTGATATAATGTAGAACGACAATCACATTATGATAAGAACCATGTCACAAACTGGATTAAATCTATTCATTCCGATGGAGTTATTGATTAACTCTTTAAATGCGCTAAGTTTATCAGAAAAACGAAAGATTTCACAACTTCTTAATGAAGCGATCGCTGATGCTGAAGAGGAAAATTGGCAAGAAGATGAAGAAACTAAAAAAGAAATTCAATTAGTCCGTGATGAATATGCGAATGGTAGTTATAGTAAATTTAGTAATATCAAAGAACAGTTAAAACAAGGAGCTATTAAAAGAGCAGAACGTGATTTAGGATTAGTTGAAGAGTGGTTTAATTTGGAAGAGGAAGCGTGTTAAGTAAGGGAAAAATAATCTATCCCCAACGTGGTGAAATCTACTTGGTTAATTTTGATCCAACTATCGGTTCAGAAATCAGAAAAACACGACCAGCTTTAATTTTACAAAATGACGTTTCTAATCAATATAGTCCTGTAACTATTGTAGCTGCTCTTACTTCTCAGTTTACAGAACCTTTGTATCCTACTGAAGTGCTAATTAAAGTACCAGAAGGAGGTTTACAGGTTGATTCTGTTGCACTTCTTAATCAAATTCGTTCTATTGATAAACAACGATTAATTAAACGGTTGGGCGTTCTGGAATCAGTCACAATGGAACAGGTAGATAGAGCAATTCAGATTAGTCTAGGTTTAGTGAATTTAACATAAATGAATATTTCCAGGTGTATCTGTGATGGTTCTATTGTCTTCTCTTATTCACATGATCGCCCTAATCCCTAGTAATGATTGAGTGAGATAACGTAAACAGATACAGGGTTTTTGAGTTTTAATAAGTGCGTTATTAATAGTGGGTTATTTTGTTATTAACCCACTGAAAATATTACTTATTTTCTAAAAATTCATCTACGGTAATTCATGCTTGTCTAATTAAACTGATTATTAATATATCTAATTTTCTTGGCCAGTTGTTTGAGGATTTGATTTAGTTCTGGTAGTGAGGTGAATATTTACACGATCGCAGCGAACTGCTTGCAGCAGCGCTAGTTCCCTCCGGGACGCTCCGCGAACGCTATCGCCCTAAACATCCCTACATCCCTAGTAATAGTTGAGTGAGATAATGTGAACAGATACAGGGTAAGGTTTTTGGACTGCGAATCGCCCCACTAATTCCCAGTAATAGTTGAGTAAAATAATGTAAACGCCATCAACTCACCCGCACTAGCCGTAGTTTCCCCACGCTTCCAGGCGAAAGAATCACGCTGAGAATTACTGCGTAACATGATTGGTTCTAACATCGCCGCAGCACGACCTACAATTATCCTATAACTTTAAAAGCGGTTATTTAGTTTAATAAAATTCTTACCTTGGGGTCGGGAACTCTAAATTGTGATCAAGCCTAATTCTCGCTCGTTCACGTTTTGAAGGCCGTACCTAACTCTTTGTTCCAAGGAGTACCCAAGGTTTACATATTCATAGTATCTAAGATTTACAGGTTTGTCAAGTCTTTAAAATAAATATTTCAAATTTCCGTAACTCTAAGTTATATACTCATCTTTAACGCATCTGTCTTATGACATAATTAATACTGAAATTTTTAACATGATTAACCCTACTACTTATGATAATCTTTGTATTATTTTTTCTGAATCACGCCTTTCAACGTATTTGAGTGCGACCAATGAAGATAAGATAGAAGCCTTGAAACTATATACACTGAATATGAGTTTATCAGAATCTCTATATTCATTCCTATGTGTATTTGAAATAGCTTTACGAAATCGTATTAGTAATGTAGTTGTTAAAGAATTTGGGGATAATTGGTTTGAGGAAAAAGCAGGTAAGTGGTTAAATGGAAAAGCTGCAACGGAATGGCACGACAAAAATGCTAATACTCAAAGAGCAAGATTATTAAAGATGAATAGAAATTCTATATCCAGTTAGATTAATTAATAGCAACAGAAGACTCAATAACTGATGACAAGAAACCCTTGATTTCTTGTATTAATGGATGTTGTTGCAATATCTTAATT
>NZ_JADEWA010000693.1:0-1817 GCF_015207865.1 Dolichospermum sp. LEGE 00246 | reverse complement strand
ACTTTGAAGGTTGATTCTAAACTCTAATTTTTTTTGATTTCTGACTTTTGTAGGTTGTTAAAACTTAGAAGTCGTTAATTAATTGGTTGGGTAAATCCAATGAGGATGTAATATTCAATAAACCCAATAATTCCCCAATATGTTTATTATCCTTAATTTGTTTACCAAAGTCTTCCATCCAATTAAAGATACGAGAACGGTTCATAAAATCTATTTCAGAGTTTTGGAGGGCATAGTTATAAGGTGAATCCAGAGATTCTAATAATTCATAAGTATCTCTCCATAACTTGCCCAAATATAACTCATTGTTTCCACTTGCTTGGATACGCTGTTGAATATTAGAACCATCATAGTAAGGAAATTCGTCACCAAAATACAGATTTTTGATAATGATGTAGTCTGCTTTATTTCCATAACAATTAAAAAGCTCTTGTAGATAATCCGTACAATCTCTCCGATAGGAAATTGGATGTACAAAGGTTATACGATAACCTAATTGAGCAATCGCATCCCAAAGCATGACTTCTTCGGCAAATTGTCGGAATTCTTCAAAACTTTGTCCTGGTAAATCACTCAAAGCTATTTGCACATCAGAAAAAGTCTCTAAATCAATTAATAATTGGTCTGCACCACCTTGGGTTAAGGGCAATTGAGCAATAGGTAATAATAGCTGATAGGCATATAACTTATTGCGATTACCACTGTAGTAAACTCTGAGATTTAGTTGCGATTCTAGATAAATCTCTATCAACAAACGTGCTGTTGTTGACTTACCTACTCTAGCATCACCAACTGTCATTACCAGTCGTTTAGGATTGGGGATAATTCCTGGATTATTTTGGCTATGCGGCTTGATCTGTGATGACTGCATTTTCTTTTATCCCCAATAATTCATTAGCATTCAACACGCTTTGCTCAAATTCTTTCAACCAAGCTGATACACGAGATTTAATGACAATGTTGGCTTGTTTATCTTCTAAAACTTCACTAAAAGTCAAGTTCTTTTCATCAATATAGTCATAGGGTTTGAAAAACAAATCTGGCATTTTAATTTCTACCGCACCATCTACCAAAAGTGTGGTACGAGTATCTGAATTGTCGTAGCGTTCAAACTTATCAGCTTCACCGTGGAATAGATTTTTCACAACTACATAATCAACGCGATCGCCACAATATTTGTGAAGAATTCGTAATATATTTACTGAGTCTTTTACCCTAGATAATACACTTACCATTGTGACTCTGTATCCTAAGCCTTTGACGGCATCAAATACACCCAAGTCTTTCTCAAAATTCTCAAAAAACAGACCTGACTGGGCAGGTAAATCTACTAATACCAATGGGGGAAGTTCTTTTTCTAGGTCTATTAGTAAGTCATCTGCACCACCTCTTGTGAAAATATCAAGTAGCTTGACTCCAGGTTGTGCTGAGTCGTAATGTCTATACAATTGGGCATTGCGATGATCTGAGTCATAAGCCAAATATTTTAGCTGTTTGTTGATATATAAATGCAGTAATCCCCTTGCAAATGTGGATTTACCTACACCTCCTTTATCTCCGGTGATAATTACTATTCTTCCTGTTGCATCAGTTTTATTTTCTACTGTTTCAGTATCTGTTGTTACCTGTTGATTTTGTGTAGTATCTTCATTTGATTGATTCTGTTCATTTTCATTCACATTTTCATTCACGGTGATTTTTTTCCTTTTTTTAGTCATAAATTAAGCAATGATTTGCTTCAATTTTGAAGATATTCTGGTAATCAAAGAGATAAACTGCAAACTGCCTTTTATCTGAGTTAAGTTATGATTAACTAC
>NZ_JADEWA010000692.1:0-1824 GCF_015207865.1 Dolichospermum sp. LEGE 00246 | reverse complement strand
AAATCAATTCACAAAAAGGACGGTTACGAATATGGAAAATCAAAGATTTGTTAATTGCTCAACTGTCCCTTTCATTGTTTGTGCTGGCGCACAAAATTACTCAAGGGACGTTTCACAATTAACCCTCCATTCCTCCCATCACCAAACTGAGTACAGTTTTGGTGGGGATCTCCTGGAGGTTTAGATGACTACCGAAAACAATCTAGCCATTGTGGACTGGGAACCCCATCATCCACCTGCTGACTTAATATTTGATGATGGTGAAGTCTTGGAATCAAATAGACACCGGATTGCGATGAATGTCCTCATTCGGTCATTGCAGCAGCTTTGGTCTGACCGCAATGATTATTTTACTGGGGGCAATATGTTTATTTACTACAGCAGTAGCCAAATTCGTAATCGTGAGTTTCGCGGTCCCGATTTTTTTGCTGTTCTCAATGTTGATGGTAGTAACCCTCGACAAGGTTGGGTAGTTTGGGAGGAAAATGGTCGCTATCCTGATGTGATTGTGGAATTAATGTCACGGTCTACATCAGGAATAGATCAGGGAATTAAAAAAGACCTTTATGAACAGACTTTCCATACCTCCGATTATTTTGTCTATGACCCATTTGATGCTAATTCTTTACAAGGATGGCATTTAGATCATGAACAACAGTATCAGCCATTAAGACCAAATGAAAATGGTTGGCTATGGTGTAGACGTTTGGGTTTATGGTTGGGAACTTGGGAAGGAACTATAGATAGGGAAACTGCGATTTGGGTGCGGTTTTATGATGTTGCGGGCAATCTAGTTTTATTACCAGAGGAGGCAGCTAAATCACGAGAGGAGGAAGCTCAAGCAAAAGCAGCTAGGTTAGCTGCCAGATTACGAGAATTAGGTGAAAATCCAGATATGTTGTAATCGTTAGGTTTGTCGAATCCCTGGCTTCTAAGGATGTCACAATTTCTGAAGACGATTACAACAGAAGTCGGGGATCTTAATTTTTGTCTAATGAGTCCAATTAACTAGAAGCACTAGTATAAAACTGGAGAGCAAACCGCCAAAACTGGGTAGAAATGAAAAACAATATCAAAGCTAGTAATCCTGCACCCAGCAACCAGGTAAGTTGAATTTGACCTAACATAGTTTGGGCGGGAACTGTAGTTAAAAAAGCTACTGGCACTATGAAGGTGAAGAAGAAGCGATAGGCAGCCGGATAACCTGTAATTGGGTATCTTCCAGCCTCTAAAAACCCTCTTAATACTTCAGTAATATTATATATCTTTACAAACCAAATACTAGTTGCTCCTAGTATAAACCACAGGCTATAAAGAATAACTAAACCACAAGTCAACGGAAAGATACTCAATAAGTATTTATCAATACCTAAGTTAAGTTTTGTACCAGCATAGACAATGATCAATAGTCCAAAGATTAAATCTGGTATTCCCCAGGGGGAAATGGTATGAAGAGATAACCAAAACTGACTACGAATAGGTTTTAATAATACGAAGTCTAAAGTCCCTTCTTGGACATGACGCACAATCCGATTTAAGTTGGGAGCGAGAAAGGTGGCAGCAAAGCCTTGTAATAGTGTGAAAATTCCTAAAACTACTAAAGCTGATTCCCATGACCAACCCGAAAAAGTGTAACCTGTACGGTAGAACAGGAATAAACTGAAGATACCACCCACTAAATTGCCTAAGCTACTAATAGCATAAATGATAAAATTTATACGATATTCCATTTCTGCGGAAATGGCAGCACTCCAAAATAATCTCAACACTTTTAAATATCTTTGCATTTTTCGTTTTTACCTCAATAGCTATTAGATATAAAAT
>NZ_JADEWA010000691.1:0-1825 GCF_015207865.1 Dolichospermum sp. LEGE 00246 | reverse complement strand
CTGACCGAAAGGAATAGCAGACTTTTCTTGGGTCTTATGAGAAAGAGACTAAACAAAAGAAACTTAATTCGATGACAAGTTAGATGGTGTATGCAAGTACAACAAACGGACTAAGAAAACCGCTAGAAAACTGGAATCAGGTCAACTGGAAACAGATTAATAAAGCGGTTAAGAATCTGCGTCAACGAATCTTTCTCGCGAGAAAACTTGGTAACTGGAAGAAACTGCGAAGTCTCCAAAAGTTAATGCAAAGAAGCTACGCAAACCTAATATTATCTGTTCGGAAAATCACTCAGACCAACAAAGGCAGAGCAACGGCAGGAATTGACAAAGAAATAATCAATACCCCAGAGCAGCGAGTGAAGCTGGTAAACAACTGGAAAGGCGGCAATCAAGACCCCACAAAACGGGTAATGATTCCAAAATCCAACGGTAAAAAACGACCGCTCGGAATCCCAACCGTGCGTGACAGAATCGAACAGGCAATAATAGTTAATTCACTAGAACCCGAATGGGAAGCCATATTTGAACCAAATTCCTATGGGTTCAGAGCCGGAAGAAGTTGTCAAGACGCTATAGCACAAAACTGGATAAGATTAAATGCAAGTCCAAATGCTAGAAATACTTGGGTTCTAGAAGCTGATATTCAAAGTTTCTTTGATAACATTATCCATGAATCTATCCTCAAGCGATTAGGAAACTTCCCTAAAAGAAACCTAATAAAAGGATGGTTAAAAGCTGGATTTATCTTTGAAGGGAAATATCACCCAACAGAGACAGGTACACCACAGGGAGGAGTAATATCACCCCTTCTAGCCAACATCGGTTTGCATGGATTAGAAAACTATATAAAATCCACTAATTCCAAACTTGGCGTGGTTAGATATGCTGATGATTTTATTGTCACAGCTAGAGACAAAGGAAGTCTTGAAAAAGCCCAAATCCAGATTCAGCAATGGTTATCAGAAAGAGGACTGAATCTCAGTGCGGAAAAGACGTTAATCACGTCGATGGAGGATGGTTTTGACTTTCTTGGATTCAACCACCGCCATTACAATGGCAAATTGCTTATCAAGCCCTCGAAGAAGAAGGTCTTGGACTTCTGCAAACGAATTGGGCGAGAAATCAGAGCAATGAATGGGTGCGAACAAGAATCAGTTATAAAAAGACTTAATCCAATTCTTCGTGGATTTTCCAATTATTACAAAGGGGTTGTTAGTAAAAAAACTTTTGAATATATCAAAAGTAGAACATGGCGATACCTTTGGTGTTGGGCTAAACGTAGACATCCCAACAAAAATACAAAATGGATTCGGAAGCGTTACTTCAAGACAATAAATGGTAATAAATGGACATTCGCTACGATAACTAGCGACCGTAGAGGGAAAGAAAAGGATATAATCCTATTTCCGATAGCGTACACGCCCATCGAACGCCATGTAAAGGTCAAGGGGGAAGCGTCGCCAGATGACCCTTCACTCAAAGAATACTGGGAAAAACGCCACCAGAAATATGGAAAGAGCTACTGGGAGAAAAACTCTTGGAAGTATAAAATCGCTCAAAACCAAAATTGGAAATGTCCTATCTGTGGTGAACCTTTATTCAATGGAGAGGAATTAAACACCCATCACATAGTTCCTGTTGCTCAAGGTGGACGAGACGGCATTGAAAACCTACAGCACTTGCATCATGCGTGTCACAAACAGGAACATTCTAAAACCAAGTCAACTCGCTTGAAGTAAGGCTTGAGCCGTGTAAGTGCGAAAGTCTTATGCACGGTTCTTAGGGGAGGGGAGAGCGGTGACGCTTGAACCTTACCCGACTA
>NZ_JADEWA010000098.1:0-13967 GCF_015207865.1 Dolichospermum sp. LEGE 00246 | reverse complement strand
GGGGGCAGGGGGGCAGGGGAGAAAATTTTTTCTACGAACAACTGACCAATTACCAATTACCAATTACCAATCACCAATTACCATGCTAGGTACATTTCAACAAAGCCAAATTCGTATCGAAGTTACAGCATCAGCCGATGCCATTCATGACAGTATTTTGCATCCTGCCAAACTAAAAAAATGGCTATTGGGGCAAAGTTTTCCCCCGGAAATGCCCACAGAATTACCCCCAGGATTTGAGTTCACCACATGGACAGGACCAGTCTCCATTCATCACCAAGTAGACGTAGTAAAACCCAATTGTTTACGCTTACTACTCAGTGGAGGCATTGACGGCTTTCACGAATGGTACTGGGGCGAAGGCTGGGTACAATCCCGCATAGAAGGCATATCCATGTTACCCCTAAACTTAGGACAAACCCTGAGTTTAGTTAGCTTACGTCAATTCTTAACCACAACCAAGTAACTTCTCCTCTCTGCGCCTCTGCGCCTCTGCGTGAGAAAAATATCATCTAGTAATTACGATATCCATAAAAGCACTCCTCCCGTCGCCAAAACGCAGATAATTCCTGTCAACCCCGCGAGGGGTTTTTTATTAATCCCCCCGTATCTATAGTAGCGATCGCCCCAACCAAGTAACTTCTCCCCTCTGCGTCTCTGCGCCTCTGCGTGAGAAAAATATCATTTAGTAATTACGATATCCATAAAAGCACTCCTCCCGTCGCCAAAACGCAGATAATTCCTGTCAACCCCGCGAGGGGTTTTTTATTGATCCCTGTCACCCATGTAGGAACTTGATCTGTGTAGGTAATTAATCCCGCTGTATCTATAGTAGCGATCGCCCATACCCAACCGGCATGAAGTCCCCAAGCAATCCCTAAACTATTGCCATCAGCTAATCTAGCTAATACTAAAACCATACCCATTAGCCATAATCCAGGCAGTTGAGGAAGAGTTTCTTTTTGTTCCCATACCAAATGTAAGACAGCAAAAACCAAGCTAGAAATAATTGCAGCTAACCAAATTGGATAATTTTGTTGTAACTGAGTGAATAAAAAGCCCCGAAATACAAGTTCCTCTATTCCCCCCACAAACAAAGCCACTAGGGAAATCGTCAATAAACTAGATGGGATTAACTTGATCTGAGATTTTTCTAAATAGCACCAACCGGCGAGAATTTGCCCAAAAAACACTATAGCTAGACCCAAAACACCCAAGCTAAAACCTAGTGATAGAGAACCAAAAATAGAAACCTTCCCCACTAATCCATAATCAGGGAAAGAAGCCAATTGCAACCCTTGAAATCCCCAGAGAATTAGCGGAACTAATAAATAAAGAGATACTAATAAAGGAATTTTTTGCTCTGGTTGTAAAGATTTGTGTATTTGCCAATTCAAAGTAATGGCTAAAACTGCTACCAATGGCAACCAGCAACCTATCCAAACAATAAAAAAAGCCATGACCAAAAATACTGGCGTATCTTTGAGAAACTCCAGTAAAGTATGGACTGATGAGTCTAAAAATGACAGTGGAATAGACATAAAAAACATGACTAACTTCCTGCAACAACAGATTTCTTGACGAATAATCAAGACTCTACTAGAATTTGTGACTCATGGAAGAGGTCAAAACGTTTTTTATGTCTTATCCCACTGCAATTATTTAACCACAGCTACTAATTAGCGGTAGCTCTAGGGATAAATTCATGAGAATTTACCTTAAACTTATCCCTGATAGGTGAAAAAATTTATTCTTCTGCATCTGATTCATCAGCATCATCAGACTGGATTAATTGTTTATCACTTTCACCAAGCTGAATCAAGTGAATATGTTTGTAACCGAGTCTAATTTCAAATTCGTCACCGGGCTTTAGGTTCATTGCTTTGGTGTAGGTTGCACCAATCACAATTTGACCATTTTGATGAACACTGACCCGGTATGTCGGTTCGCGTCCACGTCCATCTTTTGGTGCTTCTGGGCTGAGGGGAATGCCTCTAGCTGACAATAAAGCATCATAAAAGTCTGTTAAGTTAACTCGAACTTGACTATTTTTAGTAACGGTGTAATAACCACATTGCTTTGCTCTTTCTCGACGTGGCAAGGTGGAAAGTTCTTTAACTTTCGCCAGCAATGTTTTTCCGGTTAATGGGGCAGTTGCAGTTTCGGTCATTATGCTCTAATTTTCCTTAATCTCTTCAAATTGATAGCGTAGCATGGACTTAGCCATTTCAGAATTTTCTTGTGTGTCTAGTATTGAGCAATCAGCGCAACTGGACTTCATAGGTCAACAAAACACGAGGGTGATGGGTGAATTCCTGCTGATATGTCAGCAACAGAAGACTCTATTACAGTTGTCCATAATAGGTTTATAAGTCATAGTTGCCACAGACATTTATTTCAGTAATTTTACGGCTTTTTTAACCATCATTGGCCATCGGAAATTAAATTATTTTCTCTTTGGTCACTGTTGTAAGGGTGTAACTTCAAGCCACCTTTACAAGTCAGGTTAGTTCTACTCCAAAAAAGATAAAGCAGTCCGGTCTTGGGGTTTCCCCAAATGGAGGAACTGCCGCGTAGAGCCAATAAATTACAGGTTTTTCACATTCAGCGCTGCTTTTCTCTTGCCTTTGAGTTATAGGAATAAAGACAGCATAGGATTTATGTGTGGTCTGATGGACATACACCCTTTTATTTTGCCAGTAGAGACATAAATTTTCTAGTCTCTACATTACGAAGAAACAAAAGAAGTGTTAGCCGTGCTTATGCGGCTATTGTGATTTTGTTAGTTCGTAATTTTCTATTAAATACTAGCATGAAATAATAATAGCAAAATATTTTTTGAATTTAAAATTCATATTACAACTAAATTTTGATCTAGATCCCTGGAGTTGAGCCGCTAAAATCCAGGGGAGATTTTCCTCAAGCTTAATACTGTCGGGAGGATGATGCCAGGACTTTTATAAAAGTTAATCTAATTTAGACGTGCTTTCTATGAGTGAGTCAGTTAAATTCTAGAGTTTCTATGGCTTCACTCCAGGAGCTATCTGGGACTATAAACAAAAGGCGGGGTGAAAAATCCCTGCTGTTAATCATTATCAGATTCAAAGCTGTGATAGCGAAGCGCTTCGCAGGAATCAGATTATCTACGTCTGTCTATGGGAAGAATAAATTTACCATATCTCCGGGATATTTGATAGCCACTCTTTTGAGATTTTCCCTGGCTTTAACATTTATATATATTTAAGGATGTAGAATTTTTATAGCTAGGGCTTGACGAAAGAAGTATTAAGTGTAAAGGATCAAGGGTGAAGGCTGCCGTCAACTCAAGCGGAAGAGAAAATCTATTTTTATACTTTACGCCTCATACTTCATCCTTCCCTAGTTTCATGATTTTTGAGGTAGGTAAGGTAAGACAGAAGATTTGCACCCAAGATTTGGATTGATTGATCATCATGGAAGTTATTTTTAAGATTACTCGACAAGAAGAAAATTCTCACCCTGTTTTCAAGTCTTACGTTTTGGAGGTAGAACCAGGTAATACTATCCTGGATTGTCTCAATCAGATTAAGTGGGAACAAGATGGAACTTTAGCATTTCGCAAAAATTGCCGCAATACAATTTGTGGTAGTTGTGCTGTGCGGATTAATGGGCGTTCTGCTTTGGCTTGTAAGGAGAATGTGGGCAGTGAACTGGCTAGACTGGAGAAAATATCATCATCTGCAAATCAGCCTCAAACTACTCCAGAAATTACAGTTGCACCTTTGGGGAATATGCCTGTAATTAAAGATTTGGTTGTGGATATGAATGGTTTTTGGCACAATTTGGAGACGGTTGCTCCCTATGTGAGTACCGCTGCTAGACAAGTTCCTGAAAGAGAGTTCTTGCAAACGCCTCAAGAGCGATCGCTTCTTGATCAAACGGGCAATTGTATTATGTGTGGAGCTTGTTATTCTGAATGTAATGCTCTGGAAGTTAATCCTGATTTTGTTGGTCCCCATGCTTTGGCTAAGGCATATCGCATGGTGGCAGATTCCCGCGATAGTAATACAGAACAAAGATTAGAAACCTATAGCACAGGAACTCAAGGGGTTTGGGGTTGTACTCGTTGTCTTTATTGTGATTCGGTTTGTCCGATGGAAGTTGCCCCATTAGAACAAATTACGAAAATTAAACAGGAAATTCTGAAGCGTAAACAAGCTGATGACAGTCGGGCAATTCGTCATCGTAAGGTTTTAGTGGATTTAGTTAAACAAGGTGGTTGGATTGATGAACGCCAATTTGGGGTTCAAGTGGTTGGTAATTATTTCCGCGATTTGCAAGGTTTACTCAGTCTTGCACCTTTGGGCTTGAGAATGTTAGTTAAGGGTAAATTTCCTCTTTCTTTTGAACCGTCCCCAGGAACTCAGGAAGTGCGATCGCTCATCGAATCTGTACAAAATAGTCATTAGTCAGTTGCAAAAGAATGTTTCCCTTTCTTGCGCTACTTATTTCTTAATTCTTCTTTCTGACTCCTGACTTCTGAATGGGCGCAGGCCCTGCGCCCCTACATCCTTGATTAACTTGGCTCTTGGGGAATGTTCAATTTTCGCCCAAATCGGTCGTAAACCAAAATATCCCATTGTCCATTATTACTATACTCAAAGGCGATTCTACTACCATCAGCACTAATTGTTGGATTGCGGACTTCTCCTTGCACATCACCTGCTAAATTCCGTAATTGACGCACATCTCGATCATAAAAAACAATTTGTGTTCGTCCTTGACGACTAGCAGTAAAGACAATAAATTTGCCATTGTCAGAAGCCGCAGGATGGGAAGCAATTGTATCAAAGGAATTTAAGCCGGGTATGTCTACTAAATTACGAGTCAATGTATCAAACATATATACATCTTGACTGCCTCGGCGATCGCTTGTGAATACAATATATCTTCCAGAAATTTGCGGATTTAATTCGGACGAGAAGCTATTTAAACTCCTTCCCCCGGAATCAAATGGGTAACTGAGTAAACGCGGGTAGCCAAAACACCCAGTTAACAGAGTTGAGCATAAAACTAAAATTATTGATAATTTATAATTCATAGGATGTGAAATAAAAAAATTCCCCCTCTGAAAATGCGTAAGCGTTGCGTGGCGTTAGCCATAGGAAACGAAGTGAAATGAAGCGATTTCCAGGGTTGTGATTGCTTCCCTTCCCTCGCAATGACTATAAATATTTTTGTCCAATTACTTAACCTTGCACTTTTTTGTTCTCAAAATCAGTGAGACCCTTACTGAGAAGCGGTTCTAGCTTTACTCAGCAAGCCCTACTTATCTTTGCCCATTTCTAAAATTCTACTGGCGACTGGTTCTATTACCGGAGTTACTGATAGACGGTTGCCTTTTTTCACTACTAATAATTCATCATCATTAAACTCAACTTTGAGTGTTGATAGTGAAAGAGGATGATTAAAAATTTCGACAAATTCCACTTTTACAGTTTGCCAACGGGGGGATTCAAGAGTTGATTTGGCATCATAATATTTACTATTTATATCAAATTGTGTTGGGTCTGCAATACCTGTTTCAACTATCCGCATTAAACCAAAGATACCGGGTGGTTCAGTGTTGGAGTGATAGAAAAATGCTAAATCTCCTATTTGCATTTGCTTCAAGAAATTCCGGGCTTGATAATTACGTATACCGTCCCAAATCGTCTCACCTTGCTGTTGTAAGTTTGTAATACTATAAACTGCTGGTTCTGACTTCATTAACCAATAATTAATTGTATTCATTTAAGTAGGTTGGCGTTGAAAATTGTCGTTATGGCAAGGCAAGAGGCACTCATGCAAGAGTGAAGAGGGTTTGGGCGATTTTACGTTTCTTTACACAGGTTGGTTTTATTGTGTTCTCCTACTTAATAATTAATTCCATAATTGTAGAGACGTTACAGAGAACGCCTCTATATATACTAACTTGCTGCTAAATTACCCCAAGCAATATAAGGTAGTTTTGCTGCTGTTGCTTTTACCTGTTGGGCATTTGCTACTAACTGTCCGCAAGCGTCCCAAGTTCCGCTAATAAAAGTGCTTCTTGTGCCTTCACTAATCATAACTGAGGCAGTAAAATCACCAAGTTGCACTTGCAATTTTTCCAAATCTATGGTTTTAACTGCTTGAGGATTGGTAGTAACTAATTCTTGTAGATGTTTGACTACTTTCTCATCAGCAGTTACGCATGGTATCCCCATTGCTACGCAGTTACCAAAGAAGATTTCCGCAAAGCTTTCACCAATTAGGGCTTTAATTCCCCATTTTGCTAGGGCTTGGGGTGCGTGTTCTCGTGATGAACCACAGCCAAAGTTGCGGTTAACTATGAGAATTTTTGCGCCTTGATATTGGATTTGATCAAAGGGGTGTTCACCATTTAAGGCTTTTCTGTCGTCAACAAATACGCCTTCTCCTAAGTCGTCAAAGGTGATGGCTTTTAAGTAGCGGGCGGGGATAATTCGGTCGGTGTCTATGTCGTTACCAATGAGGGGAACGGCGTTACCGGATATTTGTTTTACTTCACTGACCATTGGTAATTGGTAATTGGTAATTGGTAATTGGTAATTGGTAATTGGTAATTGGTAATTGAAAAAACTCTTTTCTGTCACCTGTCACCTGTTCACTGTCACCTACAGTAGTTCACGCACATCGGCGATTTCACCTTTGATGGCGGCTGTGGCTACCATTGCGGGACTCATTAATAAGGTGCGACCGGAGGATGATCCTTGTCTGCCTTTGAAGTTGCGGTTGGAGGAGGAGGCGCTGATTTGTCTGCCTTGGAGTTTGTCGGGGTTCATGGCTAAACACATGGAACATCCTGGTTCTCTCCATTCAAAACCGGCTGCTTGGAAGATTTTATCTAGTCCTTCGGCTTCGGCTTCTTTTTTGACTCTTTCTGAACCAGGAACTACGAAGGCTTTTATACCTTTTGCAACTTGGCGACCTTGGGCAATTTTGGCGGCTTCTCTCAGGTCGCTGATGCGTCCGTTGGTGCAGCTACCAATGAAGCAGACATCTATTTTTGTGCCTTGGATGGGTTGACCGGGATATAAGTCCATGTAGCGGTATGCTTCTTCGGCGATGAAGCGGTCTTCTTCTAGGAGTTCTGCGGCTGTGGGGACTTTTTCATCTACGCCAATTCCCTGACCGGGTGTAATTCCCCATGTGACTGTGGGGGGAATATCTTCGGCATTAAATACTACGATATCATCGTATTCTGCATCAGCATGACTACTGAGGGATTCCCACCAAGCAATAGCTTTTTCCCAGTCTGCACCTTGGGGAGCAAAATCTCTATTTTGTAGATAATCGTAGGTGATTTGATCGGGGTTGACGTATCCGCATCGCGCCCCACCTTCTATGGCCATGTTACAAACGGTCATTCGTTCTTCCATGTTCATTTGGGCAAAGGTTGTACCAGCAAATTCGTAAGCATAGCCTACTCCACCTTTAACGCCTAGAGTACGGATAATATGTAATATTACGTCTTTGGCGTAAACTCCGGGTTTTAATGTGCCGTTAACTTCGATTTTGCGAACTTTGAGTTTTGATAATGATAGGGTTTGGGAGGCGAGAACGTCTCTAACTTGGCTTGTACCGATACCAAAGGCGATCGCTCCAAATGCACCATGACTTGATGTGTGGCTATCTCCACAAGCGATGGTCATTCCTGGTTGTGTTAGTCCCAATTCAGGGGCAATGACGTGAACTATTCCTTGATTTCCTGAACCAATATTGTAAAAAGTTATGTCATTTTCTTGACAACTCTTTTCTAATGCCTGAATCATTTCTTCAGCCATGCTATCCAGAAAGGGACGAGCTTGGTTTTCTGTGGGAACGATATGATCAACTGTGGCTATTGTCCGTTGTGGAAATAATACTGTTAAATCCCGCTCCTTGAGCATTGCAAAGGCTTGGGGACTGGTAACTTCATGAATAAGATGTAGTCCAATAAATAGTTGTGTTAATCCTGATGGTAATGTACCAACGGTGTGTAAGTCCCAAACTTTGTCAAATAGTGTACCCTTGCTCATACATTAATCTACGTTAAAGGAGTCGGACTTTTGATTGTATCAGAAATTTGGTGGCAATGGAATTTCAGAAATCTAGCTGCTGATAGTGGTTAACAAAAAAAATATATGACGGGTTGTCATATTTGGCATTGATTGTATTTAAAATGAAATGAGAACAATAAACATACTTCCACAGGACAGAACCATGAAATCTATCGCAGCAACTTTGCGACGCTTGAGCCTAGCTGTATTAACAGTTATTGTAATTTTTGGTAGCTTTGCGGTATTCACTCCTACTGCATCTGCGGAAACATATACAGTTAAACTGGGCAGTGATAAAGGTATGTTAGCCTTTGAACCCAAGAAATTGACTGTTAAAGCTGGTGACACAATTGTTTGGAAGAACAACAAAGTTCCCCCCCACAACGTTGTCTTTGATCCTAAGAAGAATCCTACCGCAGATGCTGCTTTAGCAAAATCTTTGTCCCACAAGAAGTTATTAATGAGTCCTGGACAAACTGAAACCACAGTTATTCCTGTTGATGCTGCTCCTGGTACATACACATTCTACTGTGAACCTCACCGTGGTGCTGGCATGGTTGGTCAAGTCATTGTTGAAGGTTAATATATAGCCATGAACCATCCTTGTTAATATACAGGGATGGTACATTAGCTATCAGTAAATCAAAAAGCTTACTTATATATACTAAACACGGGTAATATTTAAACTTTTACCAAATGACAAAGAACCCAGATGTGTAGTAGGGGTAAAGCAAAAGCTGATATGTGTCAACTTAAGCTCAAATCCCTACCACATCTCGTTCCTAGTCTCTGACTAGAAATGCAATTGATGAGGCTCTGCCTCTAAATATCATTGAAGGCAGAGCCTTCTAGAATTCATTCCCAGTCAGAGACTGGGAACGAGACGACTTGAGGTTGACTTTTGACTTCCGCCTTGCGGTACTAGCCTTCATCCCTTGTCTAAAGCCCAAATGTGGCTTCCTGAGTCAGCCACATTTTCAAGGGTTTTCGGCGTTCTTTCTTATAAAAATCGGGAGAATTATCACTAAGGGACTTCCAGGAAATAAATTATCCCAATAAATAAATGAACAAACGAACCACAGAGGCACAGAGAACACAGAGAGAGAAGAAATAGGGAGGGTTTTTGCGTTAGTTTTGGGACATTTTTTTATTTGGAAGTCTCTAAGGGGTTGTTTGAAAACTTTTTCGTGTGGGATCTGACACCCGCAGATCCCCCTGAATCCCCCTTGAAAAGGGGGACTTTGAGGAATTTAGCCCCCCTTTGTAAGCTACGGTGTACACACAAGTTATCGAATCACCATTATTCCTCAAATTACCCCACCCTAACCCTCCCCTTGTGAAGGGGAGGGAACTTCCAAGAAATAAATTATCCTGATTAACGAACCACAGAGGCGCAGAGGACACAGAGGAATAAGGGTTTGAGAGATTTTTGCGTTAGGTGGTTGAGTATTTTTTTATTTGGAAGTCCCTTCGCCGCAGTGTCCTAGAGTTTATTCATCATCAAAATCATCATCATCGTCATCATCGTCCTCTTCTTCTCCAAAATCATCGTCATCTTCTATAACTAGGTCGTTAATTTCATCAGCAATTAAATCATCCTCATCGAGTAGTAACCGTTCTCCTATTTTGCTGCCAAAGCCACTATCACCCATGCCCGGTGCGTCGAGGTTGTAGAGTTTTGCAGTGCGGTCATCTAGAACCATGTCCAATGAATCATCTACTTCATCTAAGATGCCACTGCCCATATCTACTACGTAATCATCAATTACCCCCGCTTCCTCGTAGGTGTTGTAGCCAGTCCCCGCAGGAATCAAGCGCCCAATGATCACGTTTTCCTTCAGTCCCCGCAGCCAGTCGGATTTGCCCTCAATGGCGGCTTCTGTTAAGACCCTGGTGGTTTCTTGGAAAGAAGCCGCAGAGATGAAACTGTCGGTGTTCAGCGATGCCTTGGTAATCCCCAATAGCATGGGAGTGTATTCTGCCCTCGCCCCACCGGTAATCGCCATAGCTTCGTTCACCTGTTCCACCTGCCGGAGTTCTACCAGTTCCCCCGGTAGCATGGTCGTGTCGCCACCGTCATCAATCCGCACTTTGTTGGTCATTTGCCGGACAATTACCTCGATGTGTTTGTCGGAAATGTCAATGCCTTGGGATTGGTACACCATCTGTACTTCATTCACCAAAAAGGTTTGTACCTTCTGCAAAGCGTGGCTTGCACAGGCATAGATCCCATCCTCTGACCCCAAACTGAAGAATATTTCCAGAATCTCGTGGGGGTTGGAAGGTCCGTCCGTGAGGGGTTGTCCGGCTACAATGTGCGCCCCGTCGGGAACAATCAGGTTTTGCCCAGGTCCAAGGGGATAGTCGGTGACTGTGCCATTGGCTTCGACAATTTTAATGGCATAGGCTTCACGGGTGATGGATGTCACCTCATCCCCATCGCCATAGACAATCTTCACTTCCCCCGGACGACGGGCTAAAATACAAGCTTCCTTGGGTTTACGGGCTTCTAGCAGTTCCTCAATCCGGGGCAAACCTTGAATAATGTCCCCAGTCTTAGCCCGTTCAAATACCAACAGCACCAAGTTGTCACCCCGTTGCACCAAGTCCCCATCTTCTACCTGTAACACCGCCCCCGGACTCACCCGGTAAGGACGACCAATGCGAAGAGTAATGGTGTAAGCAGAAGGTGACGGGTGACGGGTGACAGGTGACAGTGAAGAAGCATTTCTGTCACCTGTTCCCTGTTCCCTGTAAGCAGAAGGTGACAGGTGACGGGTGACAGGTGACAGTGAAGAAGCATTTCTGTCACCTATCTTCTGTTCCCTGTCACCTATCCTTTGTTCCCTGTCACCTGTCACCTGTTCCCTGTCACCTATCCTCTGTTCCCTGTCACCTGTTCCCTGTTCCCTGTCACCTATCCTCTGTTCTCTGTCACCTCCCTTGACTTCCACCACCTGCCCCGACTCCGCCGCGAATATACCGGGAGCGATCGCACTTCCTTCTACTACCAAATCATCCTTACTGACAGTGGGCAAGACATTGGTATTCACTGTCACCAAATCATTGGCACGCAATACTAAACAACGGCGGACTGTTTCTGCCCCCTGTTGCACACCCCGGACTATCCCCCCTTCTTTACATAATATCTTCGTCCGGGCTACCACAGCCCCCGGTTCAATGGTGTCACCATCCACCACTTCCAAATTAGTTTGGGTACTGCCTTGGGTGGCATCGGCGGTAATGTCGCGGCGCACTACCAAAGACTCTAAAATTACTAACTGTAGTCTTTGAATCTCCCCATCTTCTGGGTCTGTAATCAGTTCAATGTCCGCAGCCAAAGGTGAACTGCCGTGTTCTCCCTCCGTCTCCTGCTCAATTTCTAATACTATCTGTGTCCGTAGCAGTTCCACACCCTCCACCGACTTCACCCGTTCTGAATCCTTGTAAGGAATCCTTTGCACCGCCCGCAGTTGAATCGAGCGCCCGGTGTGCTGACTGACGGAAGTGGTGGCTGGAACATCAGGGTTGGTGGGGACAGCAAATTCTACTACCGGACGACTCAGCAACCCTGGACCTTCAGGAGTTTCCACATACTGAACATAGCGCAATTCCGTAGCTACAGTTCCTTGCAGTTCCTCACCGGGTTGCAAAAATGTATTGTCATGGGCGATCGCTGTCTCTGGATCATCCACCATCAACAGTTCACCGGGTTTAATCACTACTTCCCGTAAAATGTCGTTCTTTTGGGTAACTTCCACTACTCCACCAGTTTGACAGAAGATGTCCTGGACTACTTCTGTCCCCGCTTCCACATACTGTCCATCTTCCACCCGTAACAAGGAAATATCTTTATTCACCTCATGGGTTTCTTCTGGTATCCACAGCAGTGTTCCCCCCTGAACTACCTCATAGCCCAATTTGGCTTTACCTTTTTTCTGTACCTCCACTTCGGCAAACTTCAGTAAGCCCCCGGTGGTTGTCCGGTACTGGTCATCAATCAATTCTGCCACTACCTGACCATTTTGTACCTTCGCCCCCGGAGTCGCCCGCAAGTTAAACTCCGATATCGCCCCATTATCGGGATTGGTAGTGGTAATCAGGTAATTATTCCGTCCTTGGGAACTCTGGATTGTCACTGCTGCCTGATCCAACACCACAGAAGCGGTAATAATCTCAATTTCCCTGGTGGCTTTCCCTGGAATCGCCTCTGGCAACCGCACCACACCCCCATGAACTGTGGTTAATTTGGTTTCCGCTAAGACTCCATTGGTAGCGATCGCATCGCCATTTTTTACCACCAATTCTGCTCCGGGCAGTAAATTATATACATCCCCCGACAGAATCCAAATCAACCCCCCTCTGGAGGCGGTGACAGTGGTATTGCCCTGACGGTCGGTTTTTTGTTCCGCCACCACATCGGCAAACTTCACTTCCCCAGCCAAGTCCGTCGCCACATCCTTGACGGCTTTTTCTGTATTGGTTCTGGTGGTTCTCCCTCCCAGCGCCACCTCAGCCACCAAGTGATCTGCTAGTACCTGTTGACCATTGTGGATATATAAAGTTGAACCTTGGGTAACAGCAATTTCCTGGCTTTCCCCCGTTCCCGATTTCTTATCCCCTTCAATCGTCAAAGTCCCATTGGCTTCCACATACAAAGCGTCTTCACCATGTCGAGTCCGATAGGGACGGGTTTGTAACTTGCGGGGAATTTTTACTGTTCCTGACACCTGCGATCGCACCTGTTGGGCTACTTCCCCCGTGAATACACCCCCGGTGTGGAAAGTCCGCATGGTTAACTGGGTTCCCGGTTCACCAATACTTTGCGCCGCAATAATCCCCACAGCTTCACCCAAATCCACCATCTTGGCATGGGCTAAACTCCAACCATAGCAGTGCTGACACACCGACCGCGCCGCCTCACAGGTTAAAGGACTGCGGACAGTCACCTTCTGTACTCCGGCTTTTTGGATGGCGATCGCCAAATCATCATCAATGGGGGTATTCCGAGGGGCAATGATTTCCCCCGTTTCTGGATGCACCACATCCTCACCCACCACTCGACCCATCAACCGCGTCGCCAGTTTAATCAGAGTTTTATTCCCCTCCACCATCGCCCCAATCGTCAAACCACGATTAGTGCCACAGTCAAACTCCCGCACAATCACATCCTGGGACACATCCACCAACCGCCGGGTCAAATACCCCGAATCCGCAGTCCGCAGCGCCGTATCCACCAGCCCCTTCCGCGCCCCATAACTAGAAATAATATATTCTGTTACCGTCAATCCCTCACGGAAATTGGTCTTAATTGGTAAATCAATAATTTCCCCCTGGGGATCTGCCATCAGTCCCCGCATCCCCACCAACTGCCGCACCTGAGAAATATTGCCCCGCGCCCCCGAAAAAGCCATCATATACACAGAATTGAGGGGATCTGTCTTTTGGAAATGCACCACCACCTCATCCTTGAGCGCCTCTGAGGTACTGTTCCAAGTATCAATTACCTTTTGGAAACGTTCAACTTCAGTAATTTCCCCCCGTTGATAGCGTTCCTCCGTCGCCAAAATTTCCGTCTCTGCTGCCTCCAGCAGTTCCTTCTTAGAAGGAGGAATCATCAAATCATCCACACTAATAGACACACCCGCCTTGGTAGCATAGCGAAAACCCAACTCCTTGAGTTTATCTGCCATCACCGCCGTCCGCGCCGTCCCATAATGGGTAAAAGACCAAGAAATCAAGTCTCTTAATTTACCTTTGTTCACCACCAGATTGCGAAAAACTGCTTTAGTCATAATTTTAGTAGGGGCGCAGGGCCTGCGCCCAATCATTAGTTGTTAGTAGAAGGAGTCAGAGGGAGTGGGGGAGTGGGGGAGTGGGCTGTCT
>NZ_JADEWA010000690.1:0-1848 GCF_015207865.1 Dolichospermum sp. LEGE 00246 | reverse complement strand
ATAGAAAGATATATTAATGACCCGCATCATGGTTGAGAATATTGGCAGCGGTTAAAACCGCACGGGTAGGCTTTCCCCCGCGCTCTAAAGAGACGCGGCTCCCAGCCTTCCCGCAATCCCCTGGTGGAAAATTCCCCCAGTGAATCGTCGGGAGATTTTACGACGAGATCATAGCAGTTGTCAATATTGCGGTACTAACAAACATCTCACCCTAGATCATGTCATCCCCCGATCTAAAGGTGGCCGACATACTTGGGATAACGTAGTCATAGCTTGCGAAAAATGTAATTCTCGCAAAGGCGATAAAACACCCGCTGAAGCTGGGATGCTTCTACGTAAATTACCTAAAGCACCTGTTCACCCAACTGTGACATTTGCTGAGAAGTTTTGGATGAATATGCAAGCAAACCTGGAATAACAGGAGAGCAAAAGGAATGCTGAAATTAACTTACACCGATAACAGTTTTTATTTAGAGTGTCTCACTCAATCTCTCGAAGAATGGGTCGCGCAAAGAGTGATTTTGGCACTGCGTGTCAGTCAATCTTTGCGTGTTGAACCCACCACAGCTTCCTTTTTGCTACCTCTTAATTTACCAGGAGTAGAAAGACTGAAGACGGAAGTAAATCGCCATGATAGTGAAATTATGGGCTTATGTAAGTGCGATGCTGAATACTTAGAAGTTACCCTAGATGGTTCTTGGTTATCTGATGGTAATGATGATGCTGTAGGTGTATTTGTCACCACTATGAGCTATAGTGCGGAGTTTTTTTTGTATAAACTTTGGCAAGAGTCTCAAGTCTGTGCTTCTGTCGTCACCGAATTTTAGATTTTAAATTTTGGATTGAAGATTCAAAATCCAAAATTTAAAAAGGTCTGAAGCCCCGAATTTATTCGGGGAATAAATCTAAAATCCAAAATCTAAAATTCCCCGTCATTACGGCATTTCTAAAAGTTCAGGAACTGTAACAAATCGGTAGCCTTGTTGTTTGAGTCCGCTGATGATTTCTGGCAAGGCTTTCACGGTTCTTTCTCGATTCCCCCCACCATCGTGCATTAAGACAATAGCCCCTGGTTTAGCATCTCTGAGAACATTTTTAATAAATACTTGATATTTTGCATGAGGATCGGTGTCTGCTGAAGTCACTGACCACATGACAACAGAGTTTTTTTGGCTTTTAGCATAAGCAGCTAATCCGTTGTTTAAATAGCCGCCTGGGGGACGAAAAAAAGATGTTTTTACACCTGTAGTTTGATAAATTAACTCATTCGTTTTTTCAATTTCACTTTTGGCTGTAGCTTGATCCATCTTTCGATACCAATGATGCCAAGTATGATTACCAATAGCATGACCTTCAGCAACAACTCGTTTACCAATTTCAGGATTTTCTTGTAAGGCAGTTCCTACCCAAAAGAATGTAGCTTTGACATGATTTTGTTTGAGGATATCTAACATTTCTGCGGTAGTTTTTGGCCAGGGACCATCATCAATCGTTAAAGCAATGACTTTTTCTTTGTTGCTGGGAGCGACTTTATAAACGGTTTTTGCCTGATATTTAGCAGGAACGGTAAAATTCAGGGTTTCAACTTTAGCTGGTGGTTGTGATTTGAGATTGACTTGATTGTTAGGAATGGCAACTTTTAAAGACTCGCTATTTATTTTTAATTGGGGTGTATTTGGGTTGTGGTTACAAGCTATTAAGGATAATACTATTGTGGCAATGCTAATTATTTTTATGGAATTATAATTTGGGTACATAAAGTTAAAGTTCTCTGATATATTGCACGGAATGGGAATTTGAGCTTTTACAGTATTAACAGAAACTTTTTACTATGAGTTGATATTAAAT